>CANGFK010000001.1 GCA_947452925.1 Chitinophagaceae bacterium
CAACCTCGTGTATGCTTTTATGACAGTCGGGTGAGGTGTTAGCGATGTTGCCTAGGCTTTTAGCGTAGTTGTGTGCTGATTTAGGTGTACTTACTGTGAGAAGGATGAAGGAACTTGTAAGTTCCAGTCACAACGACAAGCTTTGTTGATACAACTTTAATCTTCCCAAACAGTTAGTCCTTCACTGCAATTGGAGCAGATATCTATATTCTTTCGGCTCGTCATTAGCTCTTTACGGAACTGTTTGTAGTTGTCGTTGTGCCAGGTTTCTTTGAAACTTTGCGTCTTTAAATTACCCAATTGATGCGTTGCATCTTTATCAAAACAGCAAGGAACGACGAGGCCGTCCCATGTAATTACATTGGCATGCCAAAGCTTCCAACAATGGTTTTGTAACCCACTTTTGGACTTCACTTCGCCATTTTTATCCTTCTTATAGCGGCTATACTTGTCAATAGTAGGAATCAATTGGTTTGGATCATTCTGGAAATCATATACCTGCGCAGTCTTAAAACGTACTTGGTCTACACCAATCTCTGCCCCTAATTTCTTTACTTCTTCTATCTGGTGTTCGTTGGGTTTCACCACCAAAAACTGAAAGAAGATAAAGGGTGTTTTGCTATTCAGTTCCTTCTTCCATTTTACGATGTTCTTCGCACCTTCCAAAACCTTATCTAGCTTGCCGCCAACACGGTACTGCTGGTAAACATCTTGCGTAGTACCATCAATAGAAATGATGAGTCTATCCAAACCACTTTCTACTGTCTTCTTTGCTTTTTCATCAGTCAGGTAATGCGCATTGGTACTTGTGGCGGTATAGATTCCTTTGTCACTAGCATATTTCACCATCTCCAGAAAGTCTGGGTTTAGGTAAGGTTCGCCCTGAAAATAGAAGATGAGGTATAATATTTCTTTGTAAATATCATCTATGGTCTCCCGGAAAAAGTCTTTTTGTAACATGCCGGTAGGGCGCGTAAACTCACGCAGTCCACTAGGGCATTCAGGACAACGAAGGTTGCAACTGGTGGTTGGCTCGAAAGAAATAGAGATAGGATACCCCCATTGCACTGGCTTTTTTAGTAGTTTGCTCAACTGAAAACTAGTCATCACCAACGTTGCATTCCATAAGCGACGCAGGGTAAGCTTCTTAATCAGGTTGACACTATCGTTTAAATTGAAATAAACCATAGGCGTAAAAGTAAGCTTCCAATTTTTAACGGAAGCATAAAAGAGCGTTATACTTCCATTAATCGAAAAGAATATGTATTCTAATCCTATTAATTATCGCACATTTGTGAACTATTTACTTAATAAATGGCTAAACGAACAGCACAGAAACCGAGGGGAACACAGAAGCCACAGAAGGGAGCAACTACAAACACGAGCCGCTATGTGTGGGCAGGGGCTTTGCTTGCAATCATTTTATTTGGGTGGTATGTGGTGCATGTATGGAGGCAACAACAGGCTGAAGTTAAGGCTGAAGAAGCAATTTATGATGCCTTCGGGATAGAGATGCCCTTGCAATTTAAGATTCACGGTATTGATGTAAGCAGTTATCAAAACACTATTTCTTGGAAGAAGGTAACAGCTATGAACGTGAATGAGGTACGAATGGGTTTTGCTTTCATAAAAGCGACAGAAGGATTAGGCAATGTGGATGAAAATTATAAAAAAAACTACCAGAATGCCAAGAAAGCGGGAATGGTGTGTGGGGCATATCATTTCTTTTTGGCGACTAAAAGCGGGGTATTGCAAGCTAATAATTACTTGAAGAATGTAAAGCTTTCTACAGGCGACTTACCCCCCGTGGTAGATATTGAACAATTGTATGGCGTTCCTCCTGCTATGATGCGTAAACGCTTGATGGAGTGGTTGACCACCGTTGAGGCCACATACAAAATAAAGCCAATCATCTACAGCAATGTGGAGTTTTATGAACGTAACCTTGGTAGTGACTTTGATGGTTATCCGCTGTGGGTTGCACATTATAATGCTCCTGATAAACCTAGAATTGGTCGCGACTGGACGTTCTGGCAACATAGCGAAGCTGGACACATTAATGGGATAACTAGTTTGGTTGATTGCGATGTATTCAACGGAGATTCTACTAATTTCAAGAAGTTATTGTTGAAATAAGAATTTAAATACATAGGCACAGTAGGCATATAGGGAAGAAAAGAGAGTTAAGGTAACATATTAAAATAGAAAGAGAGAATGACATTAGCCATTCTCTCTTCTTATTTTAATGCTTCTTAAAAACTTATGCGTCTACTGTGTCTATGTGGTAATAGTATCTACTATAACATCTTCAAGATGGTATCTATTAACTCTTGCTTCGTAATCGGAATACCCATAATCTTATTGTATGGTTGTGCATCCACAAAATATACATCACGGATAATCTTTACCAACTGTCCATTGTTTATTTCTGGTATTAATACCTTATCGAAGTTCTTGATAATATCCCCCAAATTTCTAGGGAAAGGACGGATGTAACGTATGTGCGCATGACTAACGGCATAGCCATCTGCTTGCAATTCCAACACAGCACTCTTGATGGCACCATAAGTACTTCCCCATCCAATTACCAAAACTTTACCTTTTTCTGGACCACTGTCAATGGTTTGAAGTGGAATATAATCAGCAATTTTATCAACCTTGGCTTGGCGAGTCTTCACCATGTGTTGGTGATTATCAGAATCATAACTAATATTACCCGTAATATCTTGCTTTTCCAATCCACCTACCCTATGTTCCAATCCTTTTGTACCAGGAATAGCCCATGGACGAACCAATTTATCATCTCTTCTATAAGGCATAAACTTCTCCTCGCCCTCCACAGGTGTTTCCTTAAACTTAACGTCTATAGACGGTAAGTCGGCACTTGTTGGAAACTTCCAAGGTTCAGCACCATTGGCAATATAACCATCACTCAACAATATAATTGGCGTCATGTGTTGCACGGCAATCCTTACAGATTCAAAAGCCACATCAAAACAATCGCTAGGGGTTGCAGAAGCAATTACAGGCATCGGGCATTCACCATTACGTCCGTAATAAGCTTGCAACAAATCGCTTTGTTCTGTTTTCGTAGGCAATCCAGTAGAGGGTCCACCACGTTGAATGTTTACGATTACCAAAGGAATTTCCAACATTACCGCTAATCCCATTGCCTCCGCTTTCAAAGCCATACCCGGACCACTAGTTGTAGTTATGCCAAGGCTACCTCCGTAACTTGCACCAATTACCGAAGTAATGGCAGCTATCTCATCTTCTGCTTGGAACGTGCGGATACCAAAATTCTTATATTTACTAAGCTCGTGTAAAATATCAGACGCTGGAGTGATAGGATAAGTCCCTAAAAAGATAGGTAACTCACTCTTTACACCTGCTGCAATCAAGCCATAAGCCAACGCTTGGTTTCCCATGATGCTGCGGTAATGACCCGGCTCCATCTTCGCTTTCTCAACAGTATAACGCGTACTGAAAGTTTCGGTGGTGTCGCCATAATTATATCCCGCTTGCAATACCTTGATATTACTTTGAAGGATACTCTCTTTTTTGCCAAACTTCTCTTCCAAGAAATCTATGGTACTCACCAAATCGCGGTTATACATCCAATAGATAAAACCTAGCACAAACATATTCTTTGCACGGTCACGCTCTTTGGTTCCTAAGTCGGTAAAATCTTTTACCGCTTCACGGGTAAGCTTGGTTACGTCTACTTTTATCAGTTCATACCCTTCCAAGCTACCATCTTCCAGCGGATTTATACCATCGGGATAGTTTGCCAAACGAAGATTTTTACTATCAAAACCATCAATGTTAGCTATTATTTTACCTGCTTTCTTCAATCCCTTCAGGTTCACTTTCAGCGCAGCAGCATTCATAGCCACCAACACATCGCACGAATCGCCGGGGGTATATACTTTGTTTGAAGAGAAGTGCACCTGAAACCCGCTCACACCTGGCACAGTACCTATTGGAGCACGGATTTCGGCTGGAAAGTCTGGGAAAGTTGCTAGATCAATACCCAGCAAAGCGGTATTGTTTGTAAACTGTTGACCAGTCAATTGCATACCGTCGCCACTGTCACCAGCAAACTTTATTACTACGTCTTGTAAAACCTGTTCTTGCTTACTCATTATAAAGGAACAAAAAGAATGAAACTAATGTTGCAAATTGATTGAATCAATGGCAACCAGTTGCCCAAAAAAGGAGCGCAAAAGTAAGATTATTGTTTTATAAGGGTTGTGTTTTTTTAAAATGAGTACCGCATCAAGGGGCTTTAATCAGAAACTAAAGCATTATATTTCTTATGCCGAAAGAAAATGAGTCTGAAGATCTCAATTATTTATGTTAAAAAATATCTGCTTAATGAATAAAAAGGGTTCATTAAAATCAGCCTCCTGGTTTAATAAGCTAAAAACACAGCCGTTCAAATTGCGTTGATTTAGCTAAAATAAACCCTCTTTATCATTCATTTTCTAACTCTTTTTTACCAAAATAATTCTATTTGGCAACAATTGCTTATCCTTACACCCCGAATCACGTATAAAACAACTGCAAATGAAATCGTTTAGCATCGAAGAGATAAATGCCTCACTAAAAGGCATATTGGTAGGAACTACTACTCATACTATTGCTAGTCCCGAGCAACTGGAACTAGCCAACAACAATCAGATTACTTTTATAGGTGATCGTAAATACATCAAGTTATGGGAAACATCTAAAGCTTGTGCTGCCATTGTAAATGAAGACTTTGATATTGAACCTGGTGAAAACAGAGCATTGATTAAGGTAAAGAATGCAGACATTGCAATGGCGCAGTTGCTGGAACTGTTTGTAGAGGATGGTCCTGTTTTCGAGGAGGAAATTCACCCTAATGCTGTTATTCATCCTACTGCCACTATTGGAGCGGGTTGTAAAATTGGTGCAGGGTGTTATATTGGTAAAAACGTGACTATTGGACAAGGTACAACACTCTATCCAAACGTAACCATATTCGACAATGTTTCCATTGGCAATGCAACAACAATATGGTCTGGCACTGTTGTACGTGAGCGTTGTGTGGTGGGAAGCTACTGTATCATTCATTCTAATGTGAGTATTGGCGCAGATGGCTTTGGTTTCAGGCCAAGCCCCGATGGTAAAGGTCTGTTGAAGATACCGCATATTGGTAATGTGGTGATAGGTAATGGCGTGGAAATAGGATCTAGTACTTGTATTGACAGAGGTAAATTTAGTTCAACCGTTGTGGGTGATGGTTGCAAGATTGACAACTTGGTACAGATAGGGCATAACAGCAGGATGGGAAGATGTTGTATCATGGCAGGAGCAAGTGGTTTGGCGGGTTCTGTGACACTTGGAGATGGTGTGATGGTGGGTGGAGGCGCCTGCATTTCCGATCACGTTACGCTTGGTAATGGGGTAATGGTCGGTGGAGGTTCGGGTGTGATGAGTGACTTCGGCGATGGTAAGAAGGTACTTGGTTATCCGGCAGCAGAGTCTAAGGACATGCTTAAACAATGGGTGGTATTGAGAAAACTGGCTAAGGAATCTAAATAGCCGTTCCAATAAACTGATAATACTGAAAAAGGGATAGAATCTACAAATGATTCTATCCCTTTTTTTAGTTTATAAACAAGCTGTTATGATGCTGATTAACGCTGTGGTTTGTAATACTTAGCCACAGTTTCATCCATAATACTCTGCAGTTGTGCTATTCTATTTGCGTCACTTGGGTGGGTACTTGCAAATTCTGGTGGTTTTTGTCCGCCTGCCATTTGCTCCATTCTATGCCAGAAGTTAATTGCTTCATGAGGGTCATAACCAGCAAGCGCCGTAAAGACAAGACCATACTTATCTGCTTCATATTCATTCTGGCGACTAAACGGAAGCATAATACCATATTGTGTTCCTAAGCCGTATGCCGACCCATACAAAGCCTGTGTTTCTTTGGGTTTATTAGCGATAGCCATTGACAATGCCTGACCTCCAAGTTGTTGAAGCAGTGCCTGACTCATTCTTTCTTTACCATGTTTTGCCAAAGCATGCGTTACTTCATGTCCGATAACTACTGCCAAAGCTGCCTCATTTTGGGTAACAGGAAGAATACCTGTGTACACAACTATTTTTCCTCCGGGCATGCACCAGGCATTTGCTTCATTACTCACAACGGTGTTTATCTCCCATGAATAATCACTCAGTTCATCGGTTCTGCCAAGGTCGGCATAGTATTTCTGCACCGCAGCAATAATGCGTTTACTCACTCTGGTTACCATAGCTGCGTCCTTACTACCACTATTAGGGGCAATTACTTTGTTGGTACTCAGAAACTGTTGATACTGGCTTGCTGAAGTGGTAATGACTTCTTGATCGGAAACCAAGCTCAACTCACTTCTATGCGTAAGGGTATTGGTAGTGCATCTGGTAAAGCCAATGGCTAAAACGATACAAGAAACAACGAAAGAATACTTCTTCATAATGATTTAGTGAATGTTAGTTTATTCAAGGCAAAAGTAAAGACTTGTGATTATGTTATGCTAAGAAGCTTTTTTATTTAATGAAAATCACACCTCCATCTACCAATAACTACCCGCTAAAACAGCAGCTTATTACAATGAATGACTACTGTACTTACTCAATTTAATGTGTAAATTTTACATATTATAAACCTAAAGTAATAAGTTTGCAACCACAATTACAAAATACACGCTTTATGAAACGATTACTTGTTGTTATAATTGCCTTTTTATTCACTACTAAATCTATCTGCCAAATGAACCGTATCAGCGAGCAGGCCGGTAATGTAATTAAGGAATCTATTGTAGACGGGGGTGTGGATTTGCAGCTTTCCAATGGCTACGCACGCATCACTGCCTACAATGCAACAACCCTTCGCATACGCGTTGGCAAGAATTCGTTTACTACAGACCATTCTTTTGCGGTCGATAACCTCCGTGCAACAGTTAAATTACAAGTACTGAAATCCGAAGGAACGGATAAGGTTTACGCAACAGATTCATTGGTGGTGAAGGTTGCCACGCATCCCTTCAGGGTAAGTATTTATAACCACAACAACCAGTTACTTTGTGCCGATGAGGCAACGCTTGGGGTGAGTTGGTATGGCGATAAGGTAAGTTGCTACAAACAACTGCACAGTGATGAAAAGTTTATTGGGTTGGGAGAGAAGACGGGGGACATTAACCGAAGGGGCAATTTCTATCAGAACTGGAATACGGATGCGCCTGCCTATGCCAATAATGCCGACCCCCTATATGCAACCATACCCTTCTTTATTGGGGTACACGACAGACTTACCTATGGGATATTCTTCGATAACAGCAATAAGTCTTACTTCAATTTTGGTGGTGGCGCAGATGAAGAACTGTTTCATTTTGGTGCCGATGATGGTGAGATGAATTACTATTTCTTTGGCGGAAACACTGTTGCCAGTATCATCAACGACTACACCAACCTCACGGGCAGAACACCTATGCCACCGTTGTGGAGCTTGGGTTTTCAGCAATCCAGATGGGGGTATGACAATCAGGAACAACTGTTGACAATCGCCAAGACCTTCCGTGAGAAAAAGCTGCCTGCCGATGTAATTGTGAGTGACATCAACTACATGGACAACTATAAAGTGTTCACCTGGAGCAGCAAGTATCCCGATGTAAAGGGGATGTTGGGACAGATGAAGGGGATGGGTTTTGATATGGTGACCATCATAGACCCGGGCATTAAAGTAGAGAAAGGTTATAAGGCTTATGAGGACGGACTGGCGGGCAATCACTTTGCAAAGTATCCTGGTGGGCGACCATACATCGGGCATGTCTGGCCCGGCCGTTGTCACTTTCCCGATTTCACCAAAGAAGAAACAAGAAAGTGGTGGGGCGATCAATTCAAGCAACCTTATATAGACAATGGTGTGAAGGGTTTTTGGAATGATATGAACGAGCCCGCCGCTTGGGGCAGAGAGTTTCCTAACCTGATTGAGTTTGGCGAGGGTAAAGACAAGAAGACACTCTATAATGTGAAGAATGCTTATGGTTTGTTGATGGCACGCTCCACTTATGAAGGCGCACGACGCGGTCTGAACGGGCAGCGTCCTTTCGTGCTTACCCGAGCTTCCTATTCTGGGGTTCAGAAGTATTCTGCGCAATGGACGGGCGATAATGTGAGCAGCGATGACCACATGCTACTAGGTTTCCGCCTGCTAAACAGTATGGGACTAAGCGGTATCCCGTATGTGGGGATGGATATTGGTGGTTTTATGGGCAATCCTTCGCCCGAGTTATTTATCCGTTGGTTGAGTCTGGGCGTTTATAGTCCCCTGTTTCGCAATCATACTTGCATTGACTATAATTACAGAGAGCCGTGGTTGTTTGGCGAAGCAAATACGGTTAAGATAAGGGCTATTCTGGAGCAACGATACAAGTTGTTACCGCATTTGTATAGTGCGTTCTACCAGGCACATCAAACCGGGATGCCCATCAACAGGATGTTACCGATTGACTATACTTTCGATGACAATGCATATAGCAATAAGTACCAGAATCAGTTTCTTTTTGGTAATGGCCTATTGGTTTGTCCCGTTGCGTCCACTCAAAATAGTACGGAAGTCTACCTGCCCGGCAAAGGCAACTGGTATCGCTTTGGTAATGATAAAATCTATGCCGGCGGAAGCAATTACTTCGTAGAGAGTCCGTTGGAAGATCTGCCTGTGTTCATTAAGGCGGGGGGTATTATTCCTATGCAATCTGCTGTTCAGAATACAAAAGAAAGAGGCGATGGCATCTTATACCTTCATATATATAAAGGAATGGAGCAAAATGTCTACACTTACTATGAGGATGATGGTAACACCTACGACTATGAAAAAGGAGTGTTTTACAAAAGAGACATCGTGTACAATCCACAATCTTTACTCATCCTGAAAGCCAAAGAAGGAAGCTTTAACAGCAAGTTTAAAAAGGTGAAAGTGGTGCTACACGGATTCAAACAAAACACATCCAAGGAGTACGATTTAACGGATGGCGAAATGGTGATTCAACTGCCTGAATACAATTAGTCGGTCGATGTGAAGCTGATATACCAACATTTAAAAATTCACCACATAGGCACAGTAGGCACATAGTGTTTGCCATTAGTTTAGATAAGGGCACATAGAATGAGGCAGTTGTTAGATACCACTCAAGTCTATGTGACCTACTAGTGAAACGCTTTTTCTCTCCTATAACCTTTCCTTTATGCCTTATGTGGCTATGTGGTAAGGAAATCACTGCGCTAGCAAGCGTTCGTAAACATGTTTAAGGAGCATTAGTAAATGTATATAGAAGCGAGTTTTCTTACTTCTATTATTGCTTTAAGTGCGTTACACTAAATGAATCTATATACGCATCATAGCCTGATTAGTTATAGATTTGTTTTTCCGATGAAGAAAGTATTGCAGCATAAGTCGTCACAAATAGCCTACTATACCTATGGTAGTGGGAACGATGTACTGTTCTGTTTTCACGGTTATGGACTAACGGGCGAAAGCTTTGCTATCATGCAACCCGTTCTTGAAACCGATTATACCCTTATCTGTATCGATCTCCCCTTTCATGGAGCTACCAACTGGCAAGAAGGACTTTCTTTTTCTGAGGAAGACCTGTGGGAAGTACTATTGCTACTCAAACCCTTGTCTGACAAACCTTTCAGCCTGATGGGCTACAGCATGGGCGGCAGAATTGCCCTTAGTTTGCTGGAGAAACATCCCCAACAAATAAAGCAAGTGGCATTGGTTGCGCCCGACGGACTAAAGTTTAACTGGTGGCAGGCTATTTCAACGCGCACTGCTGTTGGCAACTTACTTTTTCGTTACACCATGCAGCATCCACAATGGCTTTTTGCCTTGATACGGGTAGCGAGTTTTTGTAAACTGATTGATAGGTCTGTTGAGGTGTTTACGCTTCTGTACATTAGTGAGGAACAAGAGCGTCAGTTGTTGTATAAAAGGTGGCATGCCATGAGGGACTACGCACCACGATTGAGTGAATTACGAAAGCTAATTAATCAATACAAAATACCCGTAAATCTGTTGTTTGGAGCGTACGACAAGGTAATTACCACCAATCAGGGCTATGCGTTCAAGAAAAACGAGCCACTCATTACCATTAGGGAGTTGAAGTGTGGGCATCAGTTGATAAAAGAAAAGTACGCTGCGGAAGTGGGGCAGTTGTTGGGGAAGAATATACCGACAGCCATTTAAATCAAATAATTTTTGTACGGAAATTATACGTACATTCGTCTGGTAAATAAATACAAACAACAATGCAAACAGCACAAAAAGCTAGATTAGATACCCGATTACTTAAAGAGCAAAAGGAACTGTTTGAATACGCAGCAACTTTGGGTGGTTTCAGTACCTTAACCGACTTTGTTGTTTATGCTTTGCAACAACAATCAAATACCATCATCGAAAAATATAAGTATCAGAATGCTTTCTTAGCATCAAAAAAAGATCAAGAGATTTTTTTTGATGCCATTACAAATCCCCAGCCTCCTAATGAAGCTTTGAGGAATGCAGCAAAGCACTACAATCAAGAACTCAATGCCAAATGAGTTATCTAACGAGCACCCTCAACAATGCACACAATAAAAAGGACTTTGATTGTGGCAATCAGCTTTTGAACAACTATCTACACACCCAGGCAAAGCAAGATATAAAGCGGCGATTGTCGGCGTGTTTCGTACTTTCCGACGAAACAGAGGTGGTAAAAGGATACTACACTTTATCAAGCTCATCCATTCAAAAAGAGTTATTGCCAGCTAAAATAATAAGTAAACTACCTCCTTCCTATCACAGTCTGCCAGCTACTTTACTCGGAAGGCTCGCGGTTAACAATAGCTTTAAGGGTCAACGTTTGGGAGAGCTTTTGCTGTTGGATGCCTTAAAAAGAAGCTTTCACGTTTCCTTATCCTCCATAGGCTCTATGGCCGTGATAGTTGATCCTATTGATGAGGCAGCAGAAAGGTTTTATACCAAATATGACTTCATTCTTTTGCCCGAATGTGGCAAAATGTTCTTAGCAATGGAAACTGTTGCGCAATTATTTCATTAAACTATCCCAACCGCCCCTCTCTTTTTCTTAGTTTCAGACGTAAAAAAGTGTTTTAGTGGGTTCCGGCGCGGCGGAAAAGGTTCAAACACGCCATGACTTGTCCTTAAATAGGTTCCGTCACCGCAGAAGGTGTTTTGTCACGTCATTTATAAGGTTCCGCCGCGGGAGAAGGTGTTCAGACGAGTGATTTAGTATGTTCTGTCACCAGAGAAGGTACTAAATGGAGTGAATTAATAGGTTCTCCGGCAACGGAAGGTACTAAATGACTTATCTGGACCTTTTCCGTCACGGCGGAACCTATTAAATCACTTAATCGGGCATTATCTCGGGACACTAATGGTATTCAAAGCCTTGCTTAAATCCTTGTTTCAATCAGTCAAAAACCTGCTTTTCTCCTATCTCACTTACCCTCGTCTACTACTTGTACTCATACACATCATTAGGTTTGGTGGTAACAAAAGAATCGCTTTCTTTTGCGTTGGTTTATAGATGGCAAACAAACAATGGAATCTTAAATTTATTAATTAACAACACAAGAACATCATGACAACAGTTCAATCAGTAATTATCTCCATCGTAGAAGGGCTAACTGAGTTCCTGCCAGTGTCTTCTACCGCCCACATGAAGATTACCAACCCGCTTATCGGCGTTCAGATAGACGCCTTCGAGGAGATGTTTGAAATAGTAATACAGCTTGCTGCTATCCTGAGCGTTGTTACGGTATATTGGAAAAAGTTCCTCGATTTCAAGTCGCCTACCTTTTACATCAAACTAATTCTTGCCCTTATTCCGGCTATCATTTTTGGGGCATTACTAAAGAAACATATCGATTCGGCACTCAGCAACCTCACTTTCATAGCTTGTGTCATGATTGGCGGCGGTATCCTTTTACTTTTTGTTGATAAACTATTTGCCAAGAACGAGATAACGGACGAGTCGCAGATTACCTATCCAAAAGCGCTCACCATTGGCTGTTTTCAAGTATTGTCCATCTTGTTGCCGGGCCTCAGCAGAAGTGCTGCAACCATTGTGGGCGGTATGAGTCAGAAACTAACCAGAAGTGTTGCCGCTGAGTTCTCATTCTTTCTGGCTGTGCCGACCATGTTTGCCGCTTCGGTAAAAGCCCTCTGGGATTTGCATAAAAGTGACCCTGCTGTATTGAAAGATACGTCCAACCTTGGCACACTTGCCATGGGTTCGGTCATTGCCTACATTATCGCCTTATTATCTATTAAATTTTTCATTGGTTACCTCCAGAAACATGGCTTCAGAGTATTCGGTATCTATCGTATCATCCTCGGAAGCATCGTTTTATTTCTTATTTATAAAGGAACAATCTAGGGGTAATTGATAATTGACAATTTATAATTGATAGCCACGTCCATAATGTTTGGGGAGCGATGCTTATTATATAATCAATGGTTAATTATCCTTTGTCAATTATCAATTATCAATTACTTTCGCCGCCATTATGAAGATTATGAAATTCGGCGGTACCAGCGTTGGGAAGCCAGAAAGAATGCATCAGGTAGCGCAGTTGATTACAAAGACCGACGAGCCTAAAATAGTAGTGTTGAGTGCTTTGAGCGGCACCACCAACTCATTGGTTGGCATCAGCGACTTGTTGGCTGCAAACGATAAACAAGGCGCGAAAGCGGCTATCGACAAGTTGGAAGCGCACTACAGAGATTTTGTTTTGTTACTGTCTAACACCGAAGAAGGTCGCAAGAAGGCGAATGCCATTGTGAGCGAACACTTCGAGTTTTTGAATATCATCCTTCGCATTTCTTTCAGCGAAGCATTAAATAAAGACATTCTTGCCCAAGGCGAACTGTTGAGTACCAAGCTATTTTGTGTCTTTTTGGAAGAGCAAAAGATTGCCCACGTATTCTTGCCAGCCTTAGACTTCATGACCATCGATGAGAACGGCGAACCACAGTTGGCTAACATCAAAGAGAAATTGACAGAGATATTGGCAGGATTTGCAGGAACCAAATTGTTCATCACACAAGGCTATATCTGCCGCAATGCAAAGGGCGAAGTGGATAACCTGAAACGTGGTGGTAGCGATTACACAGCTTCATTGGTGGCAGCAGCGATTCAAGCGACCGTTTGCGAAATCTGGACCGACATCGACGGCATGCACAACAACGATCCCCGCGTTGTGGACAAGACAATGCCTATCAAGCAAATATCTTTTGACGAAGCTGCTGAGTTGGCGTATTTCGGTGCTAAAATTCTGCACCCTACCTGCATCTGGCCTGCACAACAGACCAATGTTCCGGTGAAATTGCTGAATACCATGCAACCCGAAGCGGAAGGTACTGTCATTACTGAAGAAGCTGGAAGCATTGGCGTGAAGGCTGTTGCGGCAAAGGATGGTATCATCGCCATCAGGATTAAGAGTAGCAGAATGCTATTGGCTTATGGTTTCTTGAGGAAGATTTTTGAAGTATTTGAGAAATATCGCACCAGCATAGATGTGGTAACTACCTCCGAAGTGGCGGTTTCTGTAACGATAGACAACGACGCGCACCTGGATGAGATTGTGGCTGAACTAGAGCAATTTGGTAGTGTAGAGGTTGACAACAATCAGACAATCATCTCCGTAGTTGGAAATGAAATTGCCAGGACAGAACACGTGTTACAGCAATTTTTTACTGCCATTGCCGACGTGCCGGTACGTATGGTAAGCTACGGTGGAAGCCACCATAACATAACCATTCTTGTTCCGAATGACTACAAAATAAAAACCCTTCAACTACTGAATAAAGGGTTGTTTGGATTGTAAGAATATAACAAATAGTAACAGGCATTGATGGAAAGCTTAGAAAATGCATAGCTCATCTGCCCATTGTTCCTTGATGACTATGTGTTGATTGTTTTAGATAAGTAAAGTGCCGACTGTAAATAGTTGTCCGAATACAAGTAGGGTGTCGAAGCCGAGGTAAATAAATGCCTCGGCTTTTTTTATGTCTCTAATTCTACTATTTTACCATAGTAGTAAGTGTTAAACAATATCTTCGCGGCACTTTGGGCATAAAATAAGTTGCTGATTACTAGTTACTAGTAACCAACTAATTTGATTATATCATTTGATAAGTAATAGATTATGGCTGGAATTTTAGATTTGGTGGGTAATACACCAATGGTAGAACTAAAACACGTGATAGTAAACAAGAACGTGCAAATATTTGCGAAACTAGAAGGAAATAATCCCGGTGGCAGCGTGAAAGACAGGGCCGCTTACGGGATGATTAAAGGGGCTTTGGACAGAGGAGATATAAAACCAGGCGATAAATTGATAGAGGCAACAAGTGGCAATACCGGTATTGCCTTGGCAATGATAGCGAGTCTTTTTAAGATTGAAATAGAATTGGTAATGCCCGAAGACGCAACAAGAGAAAGGGTTTTGACGATGGAAGCCTTTGGTGCAAAGGTTGTACTTACCCCAAAAGAAGGCTCTATGGAAGCTGCAATAGACTATGCCAACAACAAAGTTGCACAAGGTGGCTATGTAATGCTGAATCAGTTTGGTAATGAAGACAATCCCAAGATGCACTACAACACCACCGGGCCAGAAATATGGCGTGACACCGATGGAAAGGTCACACATTTTGTATCGTCTATGGGTACTACCGGAACGATAATGGGCGTTTCAAGATATTTGAAAGAACAGAATAAAGCGGTGCAGATTGTGGGTTGCCAGCCTTCGGATGGTAGTCGTATTCCAGGCATACGCAAGTGGCCAGAAGCATATTTGCCCACTATTTTTCATAGAGAAAACATAGATAGAACCATAGAGCTTGGCGAAGCAGATGCCAGGATAATGGCAAAACGCCTTGCCAAAGAAGAAGGAATATTTTCGGGGATGAGTAGTGGCGGATGTGTACATGCCGCAGTAGAACTGAGCAAAGAACTGACGGAAGGGGTTATTGTCTGCATTATCTGTGACAGAGGAGACAGGTATTTGTCTTCTGATTTGTTTGAATAGAAAGTATATTTTCAACAGGATAAATAAGCCTTTTAACAATTGACGTTAAAAGGCTTATTTGTTTTTTGCCTATCAGATGTATCTTGCCTATTGCGGTTTTACCGCTTCCTCCTTACCTTCGTTTGCATGAAGATTTTATTGGCACAACAGAATTATCACATCGGGAATTTTGAAAGTAATACCGAAAAAATCATTGCAGCCATCAAAACCGCAAAGAACGCCAAAGCAGATTTGATTGTTTTTAGTGAAATGAGCATCTGCGGTTATCCAGCCCGTGATTTTGTGGAATTCAATGATTTCATCAATAAATGTTATGCATCAATTGACGAGATTAAAAAACATGCTGATACTATTGGTGTAATCGTCGGCTCTCCAGCTAGAAATCCTAATCCAAAGGGTAAAGAACTGTTTAATGCAGCCTTCTTTTTGTATGAGCAGAAAGTGATTGCCGAGATACACAAAACCTTATTGCCTACCTATGATGTCTTTGACGAGTATCGCTACTTCGAACCTGCTTACGAATGGAATGTAGTGGAGTTTAAAGGAAAGAAATTGGCTATTACCATCTGTGAAGACATCTGGAATCTAGGTAATAACCCATTATATCGTATCTGTCCGATGGATATACTGATGGAACAAAGTCCCGACATCATGATAAACCTTAGTGCAAGTCCTTTCGATTATACCCACGGTGAAGAACGGATTGGTGTTGTGCGAGACAATGTTTTGAAGTATGGCTTACCTATGTTTTACTGCAATGCGGTAGGTAGTCAGACAGAGATAGTTTTTGATGGTGCATCGTTAATATTTGACAAGAAGGGAAATCTATGCAAACAATTGCCTTCTTTCTCAGAAGCCATTGAAGGTGTTAATTTGAACGAGGATGGAATGATTGACGAACCAATTATTGCACAGCATAGTGCATTGTCTGACAATGAATCTGGACTTTTTTCTTTGAATGAAACATTAAACATAGACCAGATTTATAGTGCTTTGATATTAGGAATAAAGGATTATTTTGCCAAGATGGGTTTTACTAAAGCAATACTCGGAAGTAGTGGTGGGATAGATTCAGCGGTGGTTCTGGCATTGGCTTGTGATGCACTAGGAAGCGAAAATGTACGTGCAATACTGATGCCTTCGCCTTATTCCACCGAACATTCAGTAAATGATGCTGTACAATTGAGTAAGAATTTAAACAATCCGTATGACATCATCAGGATAAATGAGGTCTATGAAAGCTTTCTGACAACGCTACAGCCAATCTTCAAAGACTTGCCGTTCTCACTTGCAGAGGAAAACATGCAAAGTAGAACAAGGGGAAACTTGCTGATGGCCATTGCAAATAAGTTTGGTTATATATTGCTGAATACTTCAAACAAAAGTGAGTTATCTACTGGCTATGGAACGCTGTATGGCGACATGGCAGGTGGATTGGGGGTATTGGGTGATTGTTATAAGATTCAGGTGTATGCTTTGGCAAGGTATATAAACAGAGATAAAGAAATCATTCCAGAGAACATCATCACAAAAGCACCAAGTGCCGAGCTAAGACCTAACCAAAAAGATAGCGATAGTCTGCCTGATTATGAAGTGCTGGATAAGATATTATTTCAATACATAGAGAAGAGATTAGGGCCTACAGAGATAAAAGCACAGGGCTTTGATGCTGCAACAGTGGACAGAGCAATTAAATTAGTTAATATGAATGAATACAAGCGCAACCAGTTTTGTCCCATCATACGTGTAAGCCCGAAGGCTTTCGGCGTAGGTAGAAGGGTTCCTATTGTAGGGAAGTATCTTAGTTAAAACAAAAAGAGAAGGCTGCAATTACTGCCGCCTTCTCTTTTTATACTTTATTTAAATTATATTAATGCAAAATCAATAATGGAACTTTACTGTGGAAAGCCAATTTCTTAGTATGATCATTAAAGATTGTCTCAATCAAACCATGTTCTTTTGGAACAAGAGCCAAAATATCTGTGTGACTTTCAAATACGAAGTCTATGATATCATCTGTATAGTGATGGCTTTCTTTGTATTCGAAGGTTGGGCTATATTTCTTGAACATTCTATCAAGCTTTTGCTTTTCGGGATGAGCTGCATCTATCTTCTCATTATGCTTAAGAAGGTGTAAAATGGTAAATTTGACAATACCATGATCTAAGAAGGTTCTTAATCCTTCAAGTGATCTATTATTTTCAACATTCTTAAAGTCACTTAGAAATGTTATTTTCTCGCATTTCTTTAATTTAGTCATTGCTGGTATAATCAATACAGGTATTGCTATATGCCTTGCAATTGAAAGAGTATGACTACCTATAATCTTTTCTTTTATTACTCCTCCACCTTTAATGCCCATCACTACTATATCGGCATTTACAATTTTTGACACTTCTTTGATTCCTTCATTCACAGAACTCGCCCCTTGATACATTTCTATTTCAATTCCAGCATCAATTGGTTTGAGAGAGTCTATAAAATCATTTAAATCTTCAATGCTCTTATTTCTATTAGCCTCAATAGTTGCTTCTTCATCTAATTCCCCCGCAGGAGTGTAAACTAAAGGAGTAGGAAAGTAATGGTAAAATACAATTTTAGGAATTGTTAAAAGAGATGCTAAACCTAATGCGTATTCAGCTGCGTTTTTTGATGTTTCTGTAAAGTCTGTTGGAACAAGAATTGTTTTCATTATCGCCGTTTTATTTTGGGTTAAAGTTAGCAACCTTTATCCAATTATTCAAAATAGTTTTTAAATAATTGGAAATTAATTCGGCAAAAAGGCTTAAAAATTCTTATGGAGGCTCATATTTCAACTATATGTAACGTCACGCTTATGCTACTACACAAACTTTATATGCTCTATTACCTCTAAAAGCGACTTTTTTACATCTACATTGTCGGGGACTTTCTTTTTATAGTTCTGAATCATTTGTCCGGATAGAATCAGTTTACTTCCCTGGAGTTTGTTTCCCACTTGCATTAAATACTTTTCGAGATTAAAACTGTGGGCTATCGCAGTTAAGTGAGAATACAGATATACAGGTTGCTTGTGAATTACAACGTATAAAACGTCTTTCAATGGAATGTTGGCACCTAAATAGAGTACATTTATCCCTCTATTTTTTATCATATAGTGTATTAACAGTAAGCAGAGTTCATGATGTTCTCCTTCTGGTAGATAAAGCAAAACTGTTTTTTCTCGGTTTATTGGAGTTATTATGTTTTCTATTGCAAGTATAAGCTTTTGGCGAATTATGTTTGTTACAAGGTGCTCCTGAGCTGGATTTATATGGTTTGTTTGCCATAAAACACCAACTTTCTCTAGGAAAGTGAAAACAATGTTTATTATTGTTTTTTCTATCCCTTTCGATTCGATACAACTATCCAAGACTTCTTCAAACTTTTCTACTTCAAGATCTATCATGCACTGAATTAGCTCATTTACCAACCTTTCCTGTTGTGCATCAGAATGAGAAAGGTTAAATATCTTTTCCTTCATCTCAGTCGCATTCATCTTATCGATGTGCGATATCTTGTATCCGTATCTATTAAGTAAAGAGATATTGAGGACTGCTTTGAGTTCCTCATTGCTGTAGAAACGAATATTCGTATCTGTACGATTAGGTTTTAGAAACGAATAACGTTGCTCCCAGATGCGTATTGTATGAGCTTTTATTCCTGATAATTGCTCCAAATCTTTTATTGAAAATAAATTCATACTCTAATAAACAACAGCTTTTGAAAAAAGTTGTTTTGAGGTTTAGTTCATTTTTTTAAACAAAATTTTAATTTACACTATTTGTGCTCAAAATATTATCAGTAAGGCTGCTTAACTTATTTAAATATGTAATAAATAAAAACCCGCCTGAAATTTAAAGTAAGGCGGATTTTTATTTTTAGAAACTACCATTGATATCAATAACCAAAATAATCCTTCGCATTAAAGTAGCAGATGTCTTTTATAATCTTTCCGGTCCAAGGTAAGTCGTGCGGCATTTCGCCATTTTCTATCTCTTCACCAAAGAGGTTACAAAGAATACGTCTGAAATATTCATGGCGAGGGAACGACAAGAAGCTGCGACTATCTGTTAGCATCCCAACAAACCTGCTTATCAAGCCCATATTGGATAGAGTATTCATTTGTTTGGTCATGCCGTCCTTTTGATCCAAAAACCACCAACCACTTCCCCATTGTACTTTTCCAGCCATGCTGCCATCATTAAAGTTGCCAATCATAGTAGCAAACAACTCGTTATCAGCAGGATTTAAGTTGTAAAGTATTGTCTTTGCTAGTCTGTTTTTAGTATCTAGTTTAGATAAAAAGGTAGATAAAGCACGTCCTTGTCTAAAGTCACCAATGCTATCAAAGCCAGTATCTGGACCAAGAGTTGCCATCATTCTTCCATTATTATTTCGGAATGTACCTAGGTGAAACTGTTGTACCCAGCCTCTTTCATAATCCCAATCGGCAAATAACAACAACATAGCACTTTTAAACTTTCTTTGTTCGGTATCATTCAATGTACTGCCACCACATATCTTATCAAATATGGCCGCAACTTCCGCATCTGTAAATTCGTCGGCATACAATTCTTCCAAACCATGGTCACTTACATTACATCCCATAGCGTGAAAAAAATCGTGACGACTTTTTAGTGCATCTACATAATCAGTAAAATTATTAATGCTTTTATTGCACGCTGCCTCCACTCTTTTTACATAAGCAACAAATTTTGTTGCATCGCCCACATTCATCGCCTGATCTGGACGAAACGCAGGAAGAACAGGTATCTCGAAGCCTTGATCTTTTATCTCCTGATGAAAACCAAGGTTATCTACAGGATCATCTGTTGTGCAAACGGCTACCACATTCATCTTACGCAAAAGATTCTTTACACTGTATTCTTTACTACGTAATTTTTCGGAACAGCTATCATAAATCTCTTTTGCTGTGTACGGGTTGAGGACAACGTCTACATCAAAATAGCGTTGCAGTTCTAGGTGTGTCCAATGATACAGCGGATTGCGTAAAGTATACGGCACCGTTGCAGCCCATTGCTCAAATTTCTCATAGTCAGTAGCAGTACCTGTACAATACCTCTCGTTTACACCATTTGTTCGCATGGCGCGCCATTTGTAATGATCGCCATACAACCAAGCTTGTGTGATATTTTCAAAGTTTTTATCTTCAGCAATCTGTTGTTGAGGAAGGTGACAATGATAATCGATGATAGGCATTGTCTTAGCATACTCGTGGTATAAGATCTCTGCCGTTTTATTTTTTAATAAGAAATTCTCGTCTAGAAATTTTTTCATGGTATAAAAATTAGGGTTACAGTATAAGGCGTAAGTGGCAAGTAATAAGTCAAAAGATACTAAGCCCTAGACTTACGACTATAGTTCTTTTACTGCAGTTTCAAACCCTTTGCTGATTAGTGCTTCTAATTGTATGGTTACAGCATCTTTAAATCCGTTAAAAGCAGATAAATCTATATCCCAAAGGCTTACGTCTTTCAAAACCAGATTTACAACTGATGCTGCATTCGCACCATTCCAATGGTCACTTAAAACTGCCGCATAATCATCTGTTATGGTATAATCCTTGCCATTTAGGTTACCAATATATTTGCCATCTGCATTTCTGGTGCTTTTCATAAATAATATGTAAGCAGCAAAACCAAGGGCCATATAAGATGGTGGTGTTTGGTTGGCAGCAAAGTATTTCTGAAGGATTGGCACATTACGCAACTTCATTTTAGAAGTGTATTGCATGGAAATGCTTATCCATAAATGCTCTATATAAGGATTGCGGAATCTATCCAACACCTTGCCAGCAAAAGCTTGTGCATCTGCCAAATTAATATTCTTATTAAGGATAGCAGGAGCCATCTCTTTATTGGAAATATTAGTAATGAACGTAGAGAATGTAGTATTGGCCATTGCCTCTTTTACTGTTGCAAATCCTCCCACAATTGCTAATCCACAAGAGAAAGTATGGGTACCATTCAGCAATCGTAGCTTCAATTCACGGAACTTGTTGATGTCATCTACTATCACAACCCCTTCTTCATCTGCTTTGCTGAATGATAATATTGCTTTTGATTGGGCATTTGAAGTTTCAATCGCCCATAAACGATAACATTCACTCATTATCAGCAAGTCATCCGAATAGCCCAAAGTTTCTTCTGCCGCTTTCAACTCACTCGCAGCAGGCTTTCCAGGTACAATTCTATCCACCAATGAATTACAGAAGTCATTGGCAGAATCAATCCAGCTGATAAAGGCTTCGCTCAAGTTGTTATTAATAGCCAATTGTTTTACGATGTCTTTTAGTTTCGTACCATTGTCCACTACTAGTTCTGTAGGAACAATTACAAATCCACTATCCGCACTACCACCAAAGGTTTCAAACCTCTTTAAAAGTACTGCTAATAGTTTTCCTGGGAAAGATTTGGGTGGAGCAGCCGTAACTTTATCATCATCAACTAAAGTGATACCTACTTCAGTGGTATTTGAAATAATAACCTTCAGTTCTGGACTTGCTGCAACTTTTAATATTTCTGCCCACTCATCACTTGCTGCCAACACACGGCTGATAGATGAATTGATAATAACTTCATCAACTTTAGTACCATTATCAATTCCTTTTATCAATTGTGTATACAATCCATCTTGTGTTGCAAAAGCATCTGTACCACCCGTATTTGTACTCTTTACCACAACAATACGTCCATTAAATATGCCCTGACGGTTTGCTTTATCTATGAAGTCATCTATCAGTCCTCTTAGCAATACGCCTGTACCGAATTGTAAAACTTTTTCAGGAAGTGAGAATACATCTTTAGGGGGTAATTGAGCAGTTCCTGCTTTAACGTTTGCAAGATTCTGTTTTGATAAGTTCATTGTATAAAATTTAAGTAATTAAAAGAGAAAGTCTCGTCGACTGATGCAAGTGTAAAACCTTTTATTGATATCGTCCAAAAAACGAGTGCAATTGTAGGACATTATTTTTTACTACTAAATGATTTTCGTAGTTTATTTACGCAAACGTTTTATTTTTATACTTTGTCTCATTTATTTATATTCTACAAGCCTTGTAAACTAAAAAATTCTTGTCTGTCTTACAGCTGAATAACCTTACCTGTATTGCTGCTTTCAAATGCTGCTTCTATTACGCGAACTACGTCTACAGAACTTTCTGGTAACACCGGAACATCAGCACCTTCACGTATTGCCTTGTAGATTCCATTGAAATAGGTCATATAATTTCCTTGTATTGTAGGTATTTTCTCGCGAATAATCTTACCCTCTTTTTCTGTATGTAATAAACCCCAAAAAGATTCATCTTCCCGTCCCCAATCTTCGCCAACAGGTAACTTTCCGGCCGCCAATGCTTCTTCTTGTATGTTTGATTTAGGTTTTATGAAAGAACCTTTAGTCCCATGAATAACATAGCCTCTCGCCTCTCTTGCCAATGTAGTTGCAACAATTCTTACACGTAAGTTTCTATAATAAAGCAATACTTCAAAATAATCATCTACTTTACTTATCTCTCTCATTATCCTTATATCTGCAAACAGACTAGTAGGCTTTCCAAACAACTGTAATGCCTGATCTATCAAGTGAGAACCTAAATCGTACAAAATACCAGTACCCTTCACGGGTGTTTCTTTATGCACCTTATAGCTGAGTGTTTCTGCATATCTGTCAAAATGCAGTTCTGCTTCCACCACATTTCCCAATAATTTTTTAGTAATAATATCTTTTACTGTCAAGAAATCGCTGTCATATCGTCTGTTCTGAAAGCCAGAAAGCCTTCTTCCTTCTTGTTGCGCAATAACAATCAATTCTTTGCCTTCCTGCTCGGTGACTGTAAAAGGTTTTTCTATTATTACGTGTTTACCAGCAAGTAAAGCACGTTTTGCAAAGTCGTAGTGGGTAATATTAGGTGTATTCACTATCACTAGTTCTACGTCGTCATCCGCCAGCAATGCTTCATAACTATCATAAGAAATAGCATCGGGATAATATTGCTTAATTGTTTTTGTGCTTCTCTCCCAGCTACCATGAAGGATAAATTGATCATTTACTGATAAAAATGGGCCGTGAAATACCTTGCCCGACATACCGAAGGAACATAAAGCTGCTTTAATGGGGCTGAAACTCATCGTTAGTGTTTTTATGATTATTTAAAATAAATTTTGAACAGACTGCAAAGAAACAATAATGCTTTGTACTGAATAGTAAAAGAAATTTAGAGGTATTAAAAAAGGCGAATCATTTAAGTATGATTCGCCTTTTTTTGCTGAAATAATAGTCCTTATTGTTTCTTCACAGGACTTAAAGTTGCTGGTGGCAGTTTACCCATAGGTGTATAATCTTTTTTATACAAAGCAGGTGTTACTTTGGTACTATCTCCCTGATAAACCCAGGTGATATTGCCAAAATACTTGCTGAATGCTTTATTCACTTCAATTGTCTTTAGTTTCTTCATGTCATCGCTGATTGTCAATGAACGCTTCCAATTGTTATGCAAAACTTCATTGGCAGCCAGCGAAGAAGCCTGTGCACTATTGGTTTCTTGCTTATAAAAGAAGCTGGTTACGTAGGTGGTCTTCATATTCTTCACTTCATCTTCTGTAAACCCTTCATTTTTTGTTTTATTAATCAGTTTATTAACCACACCAATGTATTTGTCGGGTTCTTTGGTGGTTACATACATATTACTTGTCGAAGAAAGTCCTCCATCCAGATAAGCAGCAGGTGCATAAGAAAGACCATTGTTTGTACGTACTTCCAGGAAGGTTCTGTCAAAGAAAATTCTCATTGCTAAGGCATATGCATTAAAGTCGGGCGTGCCTGGTAATGGTGCACTTGTAACACCTATAATATAGTTGGTAGCCAACTCTTTCTTCTCGCTTTTAAAAGAATTTGCTACTGGATGATAGGACTGACGCTTCAATATAAAAGGTGCTCCTTGTGGAATTTTATTCAGCAGTTCGGTTACCTTCTTTTCAATTAAATCCTTTTCCAGATTACCTACTACTACAATCAACATACGAGAGCGAGTAAGTATGGACTTGTAATAAGCTTTAGTTTGTTCCGCTGTTAGCTTACTCACTATTTCTTCTGTTCCTTGTGGACTTTTTGCATAATCTTTTCCTTTAAATGCTGTTTCTTTTGCCAGTTTGCTGATGGATGCATCTGGATCGGAATTTTGTTGTTTCAAATTGTTGATGGCATCTTGTTTTATCCTGTCAAATTCTGTTTTATCAAAAGCAGGAATAGTCAATGCGTCTGTATACAATGGCCAAACGCTTTCAAAGTCGCTAGCAATACAGTTCATTGTAAAGGTGGCGAAGTCCATTGCCGAGTTGCCTCCTACGTTGGCACTCGCCTTGTCTAATTTATTCTTAAAACTATTTTTATCATCTTTTTCTGTTCCACATTCTGTCAATGCACTAAAGGCTAGGCTTTCTATTCCGGCTTTGCTAGCAGGATAATTCTGTACGCCCCCTTTGATGATAGTTTGTATCTCCAGTATCTCATTACTCGTTGGCTGTACAATTACTTTGACGCCGTTTATCGTTAGTTCATACGCTTTTTTCCCTTGGCCAAAGCTGGATAGACCAAGCATCAGCATTCCTGCCAGTATAAAGAGTGAATTAAATATTTTACTTTTCATATTTAGTTTATTAATTGATAATTTATTAATTGAAAGTTGAGTTGATTTCATATTTCCTAACTCATATTTCATATTTAGCTTCTTATGGCTTAAAAAATGCATCTGCCTTCAATGCTTTATTTGCTTCCGGACTAATAATCATTCCTGCAACATAAGGCTTGCCGGTAACATATTTAGATACATAACGTTTGATGTCTTCCCTAGTAATTGCCTTACAATTTTTGATGTAGTCGGTGTTGAATTCATAAGAAGCACTGCACCACCAATAAGTAAGATTATGTGGCAACTCAGAAGGTTTTTCCAAGCTCCTCAAATTGTTTCTGCGCAGTGTTTGTTTGGCATCTTCTAGTTGTTCATCTGTAAAATAATCATCATTTTGCCACATCGCTACCTGTTTCTTTATTTCATCGGTACATTCTTTTAATTTATTTGGATTAGGCACTGCAAAAATGCTTATCGGGCCCACATATTTGGATGTTTGATAGCTTACACTTGCATAAGATGCTAAGCCAGTGTTGATGAGTGCTTGTTGCCATTTGGAAGAATTCAATCCTAGAATGGTGGAGAAAACATCGGCTGCAATGGTAGAAACAGAGTCATTTCTGGTGTCTGGACCTTGCCAATAATAATTAATATATGGTGTTTGGGCAATAGAAGATTCTTTAATAAAATAATCTGTCTTAGTAAGCGGTGCAAACTCGGGGATGGGATATTTTGCATGAGGATCTTCGCCGCTAGATTCCCAATTGCCAAAAATACTTTCCACCAATGCAAAGGCAGTTGCGTGGTCAACGTCGCCACCTACAACCACCAATGAGTTGTTGGGGACGTAATATTTATTTTTGATGGTGGTCATCTTCTCAGGCGTTGCTGTATTGATGATGTTGTGGTCGCCAATTGGGTTTTTACGTGTAAATAAATCGCTCCACAGTTTTTTATTGGTTTCATACCACAGTTGAAAGCCGGGGTCGCTTTCATTTCTTTGAAACTCGCCATCTACAACCAGTCTTTCCTTCTTCATATCTTCTACTCTAAAGAGCGGGAAGCGTATGGCAGCATTCATAAACTGCAGTCCTGCTTTCAGACTGTCTTTATCAAACGTAAAAAAATAATTCACTCTTTCTTCTCCTGTAGTACCATTCCAGATGGCGCCTAATTCTTGGGTTCTTTTCAAAAACTTCTCCTGATTGGGGTATGCCTGATTGGCTTTAAAAAACATGTGCTCAAACATGTGCGACAAGCCACTGTATTCTGGTCCCTCGGTGTAGGCACCGTTTTTTACAGTAATTTCGATGGTAGCAAGTGGCACTTTGTTGTTTTCTATCACTACTACTTCCAGACCATTGGGCAATTTCTCCCAAAAATACCCTTTAGGCAATCGTGGCTGACTAACGGCTAGCAGTGGCAGCAGCACGGATAAATAAATTCCTTTTTTTAAGTTCATTTTTAGCATTTTTAGTTTACAGTATATAAAAATATCGTCTACAATTGGCTAAAGTAGGTATTAGGGTGCAATGATTAACTTTTTGTGTTATAAATTTTATAAACGGAAGGATAATTGGTTGAGTGGAGAGTAATCGGTAAATAGAAGTTTGGGAGGTAATAAAGGTTGACCAAGGGTTAGTATTAGTATACTTTAGGAGTATCAATTTTATGATAGAATGTGTCGTTGTCATCTATTAATTTTAATGTATCGTTATAGATTATTCCTTTACTGTTATGAAAATTGTTCATGTTTAATAGAATCTCATTACCATCTTGCTTATATCTTCCCCAATAATAAAAATCATAAGTATGTTCATGTTCCTCTGAAATAACATAACCATTTGTTTTGAATTGTAAGCCATCATCTGTTGAAAATTTAGTTGGGCTATTACTTAACTCTTTGGAAAATTCCCTTTTATATTCATCAACTAGGAAACCAATGGAAAGAAAGCATAAGGACATAATAGCTGGAAGAAATGCAATCTTAACTTTATTCTTTCTAAAATAATTAATTCCATAAATAAGATAACCTATGATCAAACCACCAAAAAACAGGAAATAAATAATCCAATTTAATATATCTAATAAATCCCATAGATATTCGTTCAAATGATAAACTATATATCCAAATTGTATTAGTCCTACTATTGATAAAATGTAAATATGTATTTTGATTTTTATCATAAACTAAAATTTTTTCATATAGCCATCTTAATGATTGTAATTACATTGTTAGCAAATAGCAATCAATAGAAAAGTTATTTTTAAACCCACTCCAACAAATATATACACTATAAAAATGCAACAATTTATAGGGAAAGAAAATTTCCCACCCCTACTTTTAAAATAAAATTTTAAAACCTGTGAATTATACAAATCTTATCTGAAATTGTATAACATTTATAGATGATTGCCCAAATAGTTTTGTGAGATAAATAAAATAGGTAATCATGTCTCTTCCATTTATAAATTCTACTCTTTTTTACCTCTCTTCAAGCGTGCTTATTCTGCGCAATCTTTTATTACTTTATTTTTTTACCCGATGGCGTTATTCAAACTAGCGGAAGCATAAAAGCAGGTTGTTTTTAGAAATTCTAGCGAAAAATTCAAAAACTATCGAGAGTTTTTGGAAAACCTAGCGGAAAATCGAAAAACTCTCGCTTGTTTTCAAAAAACTCAGCGGAAAATCCAAAAACTATCGAGAGTTTTTGAAAAACCTAGCGGAAAATCGTAAAACTCTCGCGTGTTTTCAAAAATTCCGGCGGAAAATTCAAAAACTCTCGCGTGTTTTTGAAAAAACATCCGGAATTTCAAAAAACAGACAGACAATAGGATTTAGCCTGCTCTTTTATTAAGTAAATCAAATACACCATCAAAAAATTAGTTGGGTAATCAGTTTTAAAAAAATTAAATTTAAAAAAATGAAAAAAGTATCGTTAGATGGAGTAAGTACCCGATTGATAAGAAGAATCTTGCTACGTGATATAGCCAAGAAAGCAAAAAAAATGAGTGATGCCATCAATGGCAACACCGCTGTGTTTACTGGTGTGCAACCTTTCTCTGCCATTGCAGTTGCAGCGCTCATTCTTTCCTTTACTACGGCAGAAGGCGCTTATGCAGTGGGTGGACTCTTGAAAAAGAATGATTTTTTAGACGCAAAAACAGCATTATATGACTGTGTACTTGCCTTTGCGCCGTATGTGAATGACCTTGCAATAGGCGACAAGGTAAAGCTAGATTTGAGTACTCTTCCTTTGTTAAGTGACGAATTGGATATTGCAAAACTGATTGCCGATGGTGGTGTTGCCGAAAATATTACTGCCAAGCAGGGTGTTTCGCCAAGGCAGATTATTACCAGCTGCAATTCTTTTGGTGAAAAGGTAAGTTATTTAGTAATTGTAAGTGAAGGAATTCCCCTTCCTGCAGGTTTTCATGTAGAAAGCAATGGCACTGTAACAACGCCCACTGGAAACAGATGTTTTGTAAATAGTTTTGGTAATAGGAGGAAGTCTTTTGTAAACCTACTTCCAAAAACTGAGTATTTTGTGTATTATGTACTCACCTATGGCGTTACTACTGTTGGTGTAGTAAGTGCAGGTGTTTCCATCGTAACAAGTGCCTGATGAGCAACTTTGTTTGCTATTTCAACAACCATTTGAGTAACTAGAATCTAGTTATATAAAAAGAAAAGGGTTATAAATCGTATGATTTATAACCCTTTTGCAATTAATAAGTGGAGCTGAGGGGAGTCGAACCCCTGTCCAAACAAATCCGCCATAAGCCTTCTACATGCTTAGTTTGTTATTGATTGTCGGGTGTAGGCAGGAAACAAACAAACCGACCTACACCTTAGCTGGATAATCTTTTGTTGCAGGCACAGCCTACTGCAACAGCATCTTGTATTTAGTTTGAGTCGGCGGGAGAACTTGGTAACAAGCCAACCTGTTCTGCGGCCCTAATGACTGGCTAATCTCTGATTAGGCAGCCATGGCATACTGTGTATTGCCATTTAAAGTTTGAATATTCAGATTTAAGTGCTAATTATCCAACGCACTGCATGCTTATACCTACAAAGAACTTTGCTGTCGAAACCAGTACAGCCCCATTACCTGCAAATGAATAAACGGCGGATTACTTAAATGCAGTGGACGAAAATACGAAACATATTGCGTACAGTACTTATTAGTTTACTAATTGCTTTATGGATTTGCCATTTGCTATAATAAATTTAGTAAAACGATAAAAATAATATTAGCAATACTAAATTTTAGTAGTAATATTGTTCTAAAATATTTAGCATTTTATAATTATTGTTTATGGAGTCAGTATCTCTTTTGCAATCGCAAGATAAAATTTTACCTACAGACCATGGATTCTTATTCGAATACTTATTGGTGGCATCTCCAAGCACAGAAGTTTACAAACAAGTGATGGAGGAGAAGCATTCCTTCTATGATACATACAGGGAAAAGGTTTCACTAAAAACGAAACCACATATTACCATTGCCAACTTCCTTGCAAAAGAAGCCATGGAAGAAACGATAATCCGCTGGATGAACCGTTCTATTGCCACTCAGCCAAGGTTTTCTGTTTTGCTAAACAATTTTGGAGGCTTTCCTCCCCACACCATCTATATAAGGGTACAGCAGGAGCAACCTTTTAAGAAGTTGGCAGCAGCGTTGCAGTCTGTCAATCACTTTATAACTAGCAACAATTGTCCGCCCATGCACCTGATTACAAAGCCACACCTTACTGTCGCGAGAAGATTATCCCCTGAAATATTTGCGAAAGCGATGCTAGATTATTCACCCAAGACTTTTGAGGCTTCTTTCGAACTGAATGAACTCGTTCTCTTACGCCGTCAGCATCAGTTTGATAATTGCAAACAGATTACAAGCTTTCATTTAGCCCCTGCAGAAAATTTATTATTCAACTAAAAAAGAGAATGATGAACGAATATATAAACGAATATCTATTGGTTATTCAGCCTAATGAAGACTTGTGCGAAAGAATAATGACTATGAAAAATCATTTTGCAAGCAATTACCAATGTCCGCAGGCAATGCACATAAAGCCACAGATAACACTGATAAAATTCAGTCATTACGATATGGCAGAATCGCGCTTTGTAAATAGATTCCGGAATATTGCAAACGCCAATCCTCCATTCAAAATAACACTCAACGACTTTGGAAGCTTTCCTTCACATACTATTTATGTCAATATTCAAACTACCAATCAGCTTTCAGAACTAACTAAAGAGTTGAAACAAGTACAGGCATTCATAAAGCCAGATGCACAACATAAGCCTCATTTTATTACTGACCATTTTATTAGTATCGCCCAAAAATTATTGCCTTGGCAATATGAAAAGGGATGGTTAGAGTATAGCAACACCCATTTTAATTCGTCCTTTATGGTCAACGAAATGCTTTTGCTTAAAAGGCGCGAGGGAACTAATAGTTTTAAAGTAATGGAACGGTTTCCTTTACTCAATCAGATAAAGAAATTGGAACAAGCAAGTATGTTTTAAAGGAATAACCGCCACAAAGACACTAAAACAGAAAGGAACACAAAGAAGAAAAAAGCAACTTTTCTTAGTGCTTCTTTCTGCCTTCGAGTCTTTGTGGCAAAACTTATAGTATGGAAAATGAAGAAAACTATTTGAAGGGACGAGGAGCGCAGATAAATCCTCGCAATCGTTTCTTGAAGAATGAAAAGATAAAGGATCAGATAGAATCTATTGACGATTGGACAGAGCCCAATCCAAAGACTGTCTATATTGAAGACCATGCAAAGGGTATTGTAAACAAGGTCGAAAGTCCGGATGTGGGGATGATGTATAGCATGAATCCTTATCAGGGTTGCGAACATGGCTGCATTTATTGCTATGCACGTAATAGTTTTGAGTATTGGGGATGGAGTGCAGGAATTGATTTTGAAACTAAGATTGTCATAAAGAAGAATGCACCAGATTTGTTACGTAAGTTCCTGATGAATCCAAAATGGGAGCCTGTCCCTATTTCCTTGAGTGGTAACACCGACTGCTATCAACCAGCAGAAAAGAAGTTTAAACTAACAAGGCAATTGCTGGAAGTATGTAATCAGTTCAATCAGCCAGTGGGTATTATTACCAAGAATGCAGGAATATTGAGGGATAAAGATTTGCTTCAGGATATGGCGAAAAGGAATCTAGTGAGTGTATTGGTAAGTATCACTTCTTTTGAGGAAGATTTGCGCCGAGTGATGGAACCTCGTACTACTACTGGCAAACAACGCTTGAAAGTAATAGAAGAATTGTCTAAAGAAGGGGTAAGAATGGGCGTAATGCTTGGCCCGATGATACCAGGACTGAATGACCATGAAATGCAACGCATTATGAAAGCGGCTAGTGAAGCAGGTGCCGTATTTAGTGCCTACACTTTTATAAGGCTAAATGGGGCTATTAAACTATTGTTTCACGATTGGATATATAAAAATTTCCCAGATAGGGCAGATAAGGTTTGGCATCTGATTGAAAATGCCCATGATGGCAAAGTTAACGATAGTCGCTATGGAATTAGGATGAGAGGTGAAGGGCCAATTGCCGATTTGGTGAGACAACAATTCAGAAAGTATAATAAAATTTATGGATTGAATGCAGAACGCTGGAATCTGGATAGCAACCAGTTTAGACGGCCGGGAGAGCAAGGAAAGTTATTCTAAAAAAATGCATTTTTATATATAAGCAAGAGTAATTGTTATACTATTCTAACAATTTATTGCACTATTCTACTCTTTTACAAAACCCTATATTATCGTTTTAAACTTCTCCTTCTCAAAACCCTCTTGCTATTCGCATGAAAATATGAATTACACTTATTTGGCTGGTCATAGGGGGGTATAAAAAGGATGTAGAATACATGCTCTTTCCAACAAAGTTTTTAGTGCCTGGAAGACGAACCCTTCACTGATAAAATCATTGGATACTAATAAAAAAGATAATTGACCCTTGATAAATTCAACCACTCAATTGCAACATGTAGATAGCAGATAAATAACAATTAGCTGTTTATTCGCTTACAGGATACTTAAGTGGTTTATACAAAGATTAGGCCCTCGAGTAAATAATAGTTTGACCAATAATAAAATAAAAATGAATAAAAGAAGCTTTCTAATTCTACTACTTAGTTACAGTTTGTTTGCTGCCTCCGCTCAGCCATTTGCGCCCATTACCTACACGCCAGCTTACAAACAAATAGATATTGATGCGGATAAATGTTCCGTACAACTTTTTGTTTCCCCTGTTGGTAATGATTCATGGAATGGTATGAAGGCAACTGTATCGGGTAATGATGGCCCTTTTGCTACTATTGAACGGGCTAGGGAGGAAGTGAGAAAATTAAAAAGAAAAAGCCTTTCAAAGGGTGGGATTGCGGTTAATTTATCAGGCGGAATTTATTCCCTAGAGAAGTCTTTAGAACTGAATGCAGAGGATGGAGGAACAGACGGTTCTCCAGTTATTTATAAAGCTTATAAAGATGAAGATGTCCGATTGATTGGAGGAAAGAAATTGACTTCTGCTGATATTAAACCCGTTACCAATCCTTCGATGTTGGCAAGGATAAACCCATTGGCTAAAGGAAAGATTGTTCAATTCGATACCAAAGCTTTGGGAATAAACCACACCAATATTTTCCCTAATAACTTCAGTGATGGCGGAGGAATCTTTGAATTGTTTTTCGATGGAAAGAGATTGCCTTTATCCAGATGGCCTGATGAAGGTTACACCACCATGAAAGAAGTGGTTAATCCTGGAGACAATAAAACGCCTGGCACTTTTATTTATCAGGATAGTACACCCGTTGATCGTTGGGAAGGAAATAATAATATCTGGCTAAAGGGTTTCTGGCGTGTAGGCTGGGAGAATCCTGCTATTAAAGTTGCTTCTATTGATAAAGCAACCAAACAAATTACTTTTAAAGTAGGAATTCAAGCAGGAATCGGTAGCAAATACAATCGCCCTAAAGGCTCTGGAAAAGAACAATGGTATGCCATCAACCTATTGGAAGAGATTACCAAACCGGGTGAGTGGGCAATAGATTTTAATACAGGAATTGTTTATTTCTGGCCTCCTTCGGATATAGATAAGGCAACTATTTTGGTTTCTCAAATGGATCAACCCATTATTACTGCCAATAATGTACCTAACATTGCGTTCATCGGATTAAAACTTGAAGGTTCTTTGGGAGACGGAATGGTCTTTACCAAGAGCAATCAAAATCTCATTGCTGGTTGTACTTTCCGAAACCTTGGAGGAAGAGGTGTTGTGTTGGACGGCTATAAAAGTGGTATCCAAAGCTGTGATATGTATGGATTAGGAAGGGGTTGTATTGTTATCTCCGGAGGCAATAAAGAGAAATTAATAGAATCGGGTAACTATGTTATAAACAATCACCTGCACGATTATGGCGCCTTAAAGTCGCAGTATTCTGCAGCCGTTGATTTATATTCTGACAATAAAAACCAAGATGCGGTGGGCATTTATGTTGGTCATAACCTGATTCACCATGCACCAAGAGATGGCGTTTTATTTGCCGGACAAAAGAATGTATTTGAATACAATGAAATACATCGTTGCTCTTATGCCACTGCCGATGTGGGTGCATTCTATTCTTGGTTGGACTGGACCATTCGTGGGGTTGTTATCCGATATAATTACATTCACAATACGGTAGGTGGCGTTAACCCCGATGATGGTTCATCAGGAACTTTTGTTTACGGAAACATATTTGCAGGCAACCGAACAGGTATTTGGATTGCAAGTGGCCCCGACCATACCGTTCAAAATAATATATTCATCAAGAACGCAGGGCCAGTATTTGGAATGGATGACCGTGGCAGAAGCAGGGGTTATGCAACGAATAAGAAGTTATTAGCTGGCGTTAATGGAATTAATCCTTCCTCACCCCCGTGGAGTACAACCTTCCCTGAGATGCCTACCTTATTAAGTACACACCCTGAGTTGCCCCAACGTACTAAGTTTACAGGCAATGTTGTCTGGATAAAAAGTGGTGATGCAACTTCTATAAAGATGAGTAAAGAAAACAAAGTAGATAGTAACTTAATTAAGATAGATGGCAACTTTGTTACTGATAAAGACCCTGGCTTTATGGATGTAAATGGTGGCAACCTATTACTTAAATCCTCTGCGCCTGTATTTGATAAGATTAAAGATTTTCCCAAGATTAAGTTTGATAAGATAGGATTGTACTTGGATAAGTATCGTAAGAAGCTACCTACAACTGAAGAATCAGGTAAGCTTCCATCACAGAACCCGTGGAAGGATAATGACACTGATACTTATTTTGGAACGTAATTGTTTAGACTTATGAAGAATGCATTTTTAGTTGCTGCCCTTATGCTATTGGTTTGGTGTGCCAATGCATCAAATAATACTATAGATAGTCTTGCCCTGTTAAAAAAGCAAGTAAAAGCTTTGCCCGAAACCAATCAACCTGAAAGTTGGAAGAAGGCTGTATTTGAATTGGCAATTGAACAAGCAGAAAATAGTCTTGCTGCCAATTTGCCTCAGGAAGCATCTGTTATATTAGCGGATATAGCAAATAATATCAATATTGCACCTGCCTTAATGGTAACTCAATCAAATGATGTTTCACAAATAAGCGTCTTGAGAGAACCTAGTGTAAAGATTGGCAATCCTTATATTGAGCGTTTAGTTGTTGGAATAAAAGACGAGTTAAAGGTAAAAGATATTATTTGGGGAAAGATTACTACTGCTAATCCTATATTCAAAGAGAATGGAGGACCTTATGGTTCACGCACTACTGCATCCAGAATGCAAGCAATGCTATGGCTGATGACCAACCCTGCTAGTCCGTTGCAAGGCGATGCCGAAATCTTTAAACGCTTCTTGCGTAGGTACTTGGCTTATGTGGATGCTTTGTTGAATGGCAAAGACATAAAGGCGGGACAACTAATATTTGATGACTTCGCTATTGCCCCTGCTAGTTGTGCATTAAGGGAGTTTGCTACCTTATTCCCGAATCTATTATTGCCTAGTCAAAAGGAGAAACTAAAAAAAGGAATGCAAATTGGTGCGGCAATAATGCATGGAAAAGCAAAGGATAGACTCGGTGACTATGCCAATATAGATATTACATTGGCAGATGAATTAGTAAATTTTGGTTTGTTTTTGCATGATGATACCTTACTTTCAAAAGCCAATTTCTTGATGAAAGTACAAGCTAAGAATATTTATCCCGATGGTGCAATTGCCTACAAAGACCATCAAAATGAATCGCATGGGTATCATGATGCAGATGCCTCTTTTCTTACGAGATATTACGAAGTGACAGGAGACGAGAAGTGTCTTGAATTACTGAAAAGAACGGAATGGTACGGTCCTGTTTCAAGTGGGAGGTTGGGAGAGTTCTGGACCGTACCTTCCTGGAAAGAAACATGGAATGACCCTTTTGCCCGCCCTTGTGGAGGAGAGTCTGTTGCAAGTATTACGGGTAACCCATACTTACGCTGGATGTTGGATTTTGGTCATGATTATGACAAGCCCGACCTTAGGTATTGGTTTGATGCACGCCCTAACATTGCTTGGTACAGAAACGATGTGAAGCCAATACCACTTCCTCAAAATTATACGGCTATCGATAGAAACATTTGTGGGCCAAGGGCATGGTATGGTCAGTTTAGTTATGCGGCAACTGCACGTAATATTCCAGCTAATGAACCCGGATTATCTACTATTATGGGCTTACAGACCACCGATAATAAATTTAAATTATCCGCCTCCCTGATGAGTGTCTATCCAAGAATACGCACTCGAAAAGACGTAATTAGCAAGGATGGCAGTATTAACAAGGGTGCTTATGCATGGCTTACCTCCAATATGAAAAGTGCAGTGGTGATGGGGAAAGACTACAGTGCAGTAGCAGGAACTTATCAGTTACATCAATTTGGTAGCTCAACCAAAGGGCCTATGGTAGATTGGAAAGGAAAGCAGTTATGGTTGGGTCTTCCTGATAGGGTAATAGGTTTATTGGGTATCGAGGCAATGAAAGACCAAGCTACTGCTTATGAAGTGGATGGCGTAATCAATCTTATTTTTGGCGGAACAGGCTTAGCAGAAACACCCAAGAAAGTAAAAGAGCTAGGTAATAATGAATATGGTTATGGCGATTTGATTGTGAAGATCCATGACCATAACTATAAGAGCTTGAAGGCAGTAGAAGTACCTTTTCGTTTGCCTAAGGCACCAATAACTGAACTATTGATGCAAGATGAAAATGGGGAGGGTGACAATCTAGAGCATCATTACCCTTTATCAACTAATTATCATTTCATTACAGAGATAAAAACTAGTTGGGCAAAAGGTGATGCTGTAGTAAAACAGTTGCCTGTTCAGAATGGGGTTATAGCTTTTCAGGTTGATTTAAATGCAAAGCGCTATGTCCTTTACTTTAATGATTCAACCACTGATGCGTCTATCAACTTAGCTGGCTTAAGTATTAAAGGTACAAAGTCGAGTGTGCATACCTCAACCGCAGCTAATGCAAAACCTATCGTACCTGCTCCCAAAAACTACACACTTGCAAGTGGACAATCAGTGATTGTTGTGTTCAGTAAAGATGAAATAGACCACGAATCGGGTTGGGAGAATTACCAAGAAATGCTTAAAATAATAAAATAATAATTGATGAAATATAATACGAGAAAGCTACTATTTACTTTTGGTGCAAGCCTGATAGTAACGTTGGCAACTGCCCAATCTCCCGATAAAGTATTATGGTTTGATAAGCCTGCCCGTTTCTTTAACGAGAGTTTGCTGTTGGGCAATGGTACACAAGGCGCTACCATATTTGGCGGTATTACAAAAGAAAAAGTATTGCTAAATAATGCTACACTATGGTCGGGTGAGCCTGTAAGTGATACAACTTATAAAGACTATTACCTACATCTACCTGCGGTGAGGGAAGCCTTGGCTAGGGAAGATTATCGTGCGGCTGATACCTTAATCCAAAAGCTGCAAGGGCATTATAGTCAGGCATATATGGCATTGGGAACCCTTTATCTTCATTTGAATCACGATACTGCAGTATCCAATTATTATCGTGACCTCAATTTAGATAGTTCCATTTCAAAGGTTCATTATACCGTTAACGGGGTAAACTTCGATAGGGAATACCTTGTTTCTCATCCTGATAAGGTAATTATCATAAAGCTGACTGCAAGTAAAAAGGGGGCCTTAAACTTTGATTTAAGTTTTAATAGTGTGTTACATTATGGTTTTGAAAAGAGTAACAACAGTATCAAAGCCTTTGGATACGCGCCTTACAGACAAGATGCTTCTGCGAGAGGTACAGTAGGAAAGATATTTTATGATGCCAACAGAGGGATTCATTTTGCTTCGAATGTTGCTGTAAAAACAAAAGATGGCATACAAACAGTTGGTGATTCCACTATTAATATTTCAGGAGCAACCGAAGCTTTCATCTATGTTTCATTAGCTACAAGCTTTAATGGGTTTGATAAGGACCCTGTAAAACAGGGTAAACCCTACAAACCTGTTGCGGAAAGTATACTTCAAAAGGCAATGGCTAAAAATTATGATGCTGTAAAGAAAGCCCATATTGCCGATTACAGACGTTTGTTTGCAAGGGTCAATTTGCAACTTGGTTCTTTTACAACTGATAAGTCACAACCCACCGATAAACGATTGCAGTTATATGGTACAGGTGCTGAGGACAAAGCCTTAGAAGCCTTGTATTTTAACTTTGGCAGGTACTTGTTAATCAGCAGTTCCCGCACACCAAACATACCTGCCAACTTGCAAGGAATCTGGAGTTATTATGTTCGTCCCCCTTGGCAATGTAACTACACCACCAACATCAACGCGCAAGAAAACTATTGGCCTTCAGAAACAACTAATCTTTCCGAATTGCATCTATCTCTGTTGGGACAAATAGAAAACATTTCTAAAACAGGCGCTGCCAATGCGAAGAATTTCTATAATTGCAGGGGATGGAATTGTGCCCACAACTCAGATATTTGGGCGATGAGCAACCCGGTAGGTGACAGGCTTGGACGACCTAGATGGAGCAACTTCTCTATGGGCGGTGCATGGCTCAGTACACATATTTGGGAACACTTTTCCTTCTCACAGGACACTGCTTATCTAAAACAAAAGGGTTATCCGATTCTTAAAGGTGCTGCACAATTTTGTATGGACTTTCTAGTGAAGGATAAAAAAGGCAACTTTATTACCTCTCCCTCCACATCGCCAGAAAACTCTTTCTACACAGATGCAGGCTACAATGGGTCTGTATTGTATGGTGGCACGGCCGATTTAGCCATTATAAGAGAATGTTTTATCAAGACAATTAAAGCTGCGAAAGTACTGAAAATAGATGCAGGCTTTATCGATTCAATTCAAAACAAACTAGATAACCTGTACCCTTATCAGATTGGGGCAGAAGGTAAATTGCAAGAATGGTATTACGATTGGAAAGATCCTGAACCAACCCATCGTCACCAGTCGCACCTGATTGGGTTATTTCCCGGAGAACATATCAGTGTAGAGAAAACGCCTGAGTTAGCCAATGCCTGTAAAAGAACCTTAGAAATAAAAGGCGATGAAACAACGGGATGGAGTAAGGGATGGCGCATTAACCTTTGGGCAAGATTGAAAGACGGCAACCATGCTTATAAAATGTATCGGGAGTTATTGCGTTATCTGCCGCCCATTGGCGATACCATTATTTACAACGGACCGGGTGGTACATACCCCAATTTATTAGATGCCTGTCCGCCGTTTCAGATAGATGGTAATTTTGGCGGAACTGCTGCTGTTGCCGAAATGTTGTTGCAATCAACCGATGAGGAGATTACTTTATTGCCCGCACTTCCAGATGTTTGGTCAACAGGCGAAGTAAAAGGACTTAAAGCTAGGGGAGGTTTTACGGTAGATATTAAGTGGGAAAAGGGTAAGGTGGTTTCTTACAAGATAGTATCTAAATCTCCTAGAAAGGTTAAGGTATCAGTTAATAATAAAACAACATTAATTACATCTCAAACAAATTAAAATATGAATAAAAAGTATCTAGTTGTTGCAAGCGCACTCATCGCTTCTCACAGTTTCTCCCAGTCTATTCCTGATATCTTTAAGTATTGGGGCAATGATACACTTGCTGCCAACGACCCTCGTTTGTTGGAACAACCCAAACGCAAGTTCACGGCAGATGAGGCTTTGGATAATAAACTGAAATGGGCAAATCCTTACCAAGAAACCCTAGTACCTAACAGCGAAGGGTTCGACTTTAGTAAGTTAGGCAAAGTGCCTGCAACAGGTGTTCATCCGAGGATATTTACTTCTCCCGATGAATTTGGTGCTATCAAAACCCGTTTAGAGAATACCAATATGGGTAAGCAATTGCTGTCATTGGCAAGTGATGCGCTTACCAAGATGCGCAACGGAGAAGGAGCAACCGGTAAGTATTATGCCATCTTAAAAACAAGAGAACCTATTGCTTCGGACGGTAAGGCCCCTAAGGAAATGTCTAACTTATTGGCGGTGCAAGGGTTGTTGGCTCAACTGAATAATGACAAAACCCTATTAACTGAAACAGGTATTGCTGCGGCCAATCATTTAAAGTGGTTATGTAAAGATATTGATGCGAAAGACCAGAATCCTGCCAAACTGCAAGAAGTAAAAGAGCCGTTATATAGTAATGGAGAGATTGCTAAGCTGTTCGACTTTACGGCTGCGGGTATGACAACAGCTGATAAAAAGTACTTTATCGATTATTATACCAAAGTCACTTATGGCAAGTATGGTTTGGGTATGGAATTGCCTCGTCATTGGCGCAGATGGAATCATATTGCTATGTCAATCTGTTATCCATTATCTATTTTGGCGGTTGAAAATGAAAAGGGTTACGATAAACGCATCTTCGAGCGGGGCAAAGAAGTGGTGAGCGATTATCTTACCTATTCTTTCACTAATAAGGGCATGAGTTCGGAAGGGATTGTTTACACATTCGGACCTTTTTCGAATGATTTATTGGTGATGACTGCCATCGCCCGAAGGGATAAAACGTATAATACCTTTACCAATCCGCATTTTCGAGCCATCCCAGATTGGTTAATTAATGCGCTTGCTCCCAATCCATCCGCTTTGTGGAGTTCTCATGGAGACACGGGTACCACTTCAGATTTGCCTTGGTTGATGATGATGATTATGAAATATTTCTTCCCTACCGATGCCAAAATTGATTACGTATTTGCCAATTCTTTGGTTAAGGATATCAAACAAGTACCCGATGTATCTGCTTTTGTGTTTTGTACCGACCCCTCAAAAACTGCTGCCGAATACAATGGTGTGCCTCCTGTGCAGATGCCGCTTACTTATTTTGAACCAACAAGGGGAAGCCTGATTACACGTAGCAAGTGGGATACAAAAGGGATTCAGTTTCAGTTTGATGCTCGTCAGGATATGATGTATCAATCGCACGATCATTCGGATAGAGGCAATTTTTCTTTATCTGCCAATGGAAGAACATGGATATTGGATGGTTGGAGAAGTACCGAAAGTAAATACCATTCTGTAGTTACCATTGATGGACACGGGCAAGGCTACTTCGCTACACCCGCTACCTGGAAAAACTATTTGGATAAGCCCGAAGCTACTTTCGGTACTATCGATGCTAAATATGCTTATGATTGGAGTTGGCTTAAATCTGCCGTAGGAGATATTATGGTGGGCAAACAAGTGGAGCCTCAATGGCGTGATGGCGTGTATGCTAACACAGCCAGAAACCTGAAACGTTACTATCCGGGTGTGTTGCCCGAGCGTGACCCTTTGCGTAAGGTAGCAGACTTTTATAATGGTACCATGGAAACAAATCCGTTGATGTGGGCTGAGGACACGTGGCCCATGCGTTTGAAGAATTATCCGGTAGAATATGCTTTCCGTACAGCAGGATTGGTGAAGGGCAAGCATGATTATGTATTAATCGTAGATGATATTAAGAAGGATGATAAAGAACATTTGTATGAGTTTACGATGCCGATGCAGTTGGACGTAGAAGTGGTTTCTATCAAGCAATTAGTGGATGTAAAGATGGAAACAGGCTCATTAAATCTAGGCTTTAATACACTTTCTGATAAAAGAACACAAGGAGAATATGATGTTGTTTTGGGCGATAAACGCATGAAACGCAATATGAGTGAGGTAGAAACCACGGTAGGTGGCATATATAATACAGGACGTTTTACCCCTTCTAAGGGTGATCCACAACTATTAGTGAGGGTATTGGAGAGCACCGAATCTGCCATTCCTAATATGGAACCTAACCCTCATTTAGAGACTTTTGAGAACATTAAAACCGAGGATATGCACCAGTTTTATCTACGTACCATGGATATTGCCAAGCGATTGGTTATCCCTTCCCGTTCTGTTGCACCCAACTTTAAGGTGTTGTTGTTCCCTTACCTACACGGTGAAGAAACGCCAAAGACCTTGTGGAATGCCGATAGAACTATGCTGACTGTTACATGGAAAGATCAGAAGGATGTGTTCACTTTTACCAAAGCGGCAGATGGGCATACCATTACCAAGTTAGTGCGGGATGGGAAGGCGATTTTTAATTGACAATTGATAATTTATAATTGATAGGGTTGCGAATAGGCTTAGTATGTTTTAAGAAGCACTATGAAATTTAAAATAAATTGGGGGTAGATAGGGAGTGATTACTTCCTATCTACCCTTTTTTCATGGAAAGTTATTATTGATTTTCAATACTAAAAAGTTGCTTGCTGTCACACCGTTACGACCATTTGGGTGGGAAAGCCTTTTTGCTGTCACACCATTACTCCCGTGGCAGCAAAAAGCCTTGCTTACTGCCACAACAATACGACTGTGACAGCAAAAAGCCTTGCTTACTGTCACACCAATACGACCGTGACAACAAAGAGCCTTGCTTACTGTCACAACAATACGACCGTGACAGCAAAGAGCCTTGCTTACTGTCACAACAATACGACTGTGGCAGTAAAAAGCCTTGCTTGTCCAAAAGGGCGTAACGGTGTGATAGCAAGCAACTTTATTTACTTCAAAACACGTCATCAGTTTTGGTAAAAAGTATCCATTCTCACATTATTCATTTCTACTTATTTTTGAAAAAGTATTTATTCATTAAACAATCAATAATCGGTTATGAAACTACTGAAACCTAAATATGCAATTGCTACTATTTTAGCCTTAGTTCTTTTCTCTTGTAAAAAGGATGGGGCACCTTCAAGCCCTAAAGATCCAATTGTTACTAAGGGTAAATGGTTTGAATTAGGAGGAAAAGATAGCTCTAACTTTAATGGTATCATTCGTATTATTAATATAGATGTCGTTGGAAATGTTTACGCTGGAGGGGATTTCAAAAACTCAAATAATAAAAATTATATAGCAAAATGGGATGGGAGCAAATGGCGTGAACTTGGCGGTCTCAATAATTCCTCTTTTAATGGGTCTATTACTAGTATAATTAACGATGGTATGGGTAATCTATATGTTGCAGGTCTTTTTACTAACAATAATGGCAAGTGCTATGTAGCAAAATGGAATGGAAGTGGTTGGAGTGAGCTGGGAGGAACAAATACATCGACTTTTAATGACGGTATTTCAAGTATAACTAAGGATGGTAGTGGTAATCTATATGCAGTTGGGTGGTTTAAAAACGAAAAATACAAACACTATGTAGCAAAATGGAATGGGAGTAATTGGAGTGAGCTAGGAGGAACAAATACATCGACTTTTAATAATAATATATTATGTATTACAAGCGATATTAGTGGGAACTTATATATAGATGGAGGTCAAAATACTTTTGTATGGGAATATGTAGCCAAATGGGACGGGGGTAGTTGGGGCGGACTTGGGAATAAAAATTATAGCTTTAATAATCCAATTTATACAATCGTCACGGACAGCAGTGGGAATGTATATGCTGGGGGAAATTTTACTACAACAAATCATAAAACATTTGTAGCTAAATGGGAGGGAGGCAATTGGGGTGTACTTGGAGATACTAATAATTTTTATTCTAGTCGAAACGACACTGTTCTTAATCGTATCAATAGCATTGCAATTGGTAGTAGTGGCAATGTATATGTGGCTGGCGGAATTACAAACGGAATTGGTAAGTCCTACGTAGCCAAATGGGATGGAAGCAATTGGAGCGAACTAGGCAGTAGTACAGACTCTATTTTCAATGGTTATTTTGGCATTTCGAGTATCAGCATAGATAAAAATAATAATGTATATGCTGTTGGTTACTTTATCAATGCTAATGGCAAATACTATGTTGCTGAAATTAAACAATAATATAACCCAACACTATCCGCTACGAATGCTTCAAATTAATCACTAATCACTCCAAGCAGCTTCTTTTCCGCATCGCGGTGGTTGCTTTTCCCGATTCTGGCAGTATCTCATTTTTCATTCCCGCACTTTTGCGCTCAACTAAAAACAGGGGAATGAATAGAAGAATTACACTGGCAGCAGGAGCTGTATTACTGTTTGCAATGGCTGGTATGGCACAAAAGAAAAGTATCAAAGACTCTGTCTTTGTATTAAATGGTGTTACCGTTACGGGATACAAAACGATGAATGGTATAGGACATCTGCTTGAAACAAAGGATGGCGTTATCTATGCAGGTAAGAAAACAGAAGTGATTGTTGTGGATAGTCTGGATGCAAACAAAGCTATCAATAATACCCGTCAGATATTGGGCAGAATACCGGGACTGAACATTGTGGAGACCGAAAGCAGTGGTTTTACCTCTAACGGGATTGCCACACGGGGACTGAATCCTAGCCAGAGTATAGAAATGAATACCAGACAAAATGGTTATAACATCAGCGCCGATGTCTATGGCTACAACGAGGCCTATTACATACCCGCAATGGAGGCCGTGAAGAGGATTGAATTTGTACGTGGCGCATCGTCCTTGCAGTTTGGGGCACAGTTTGGAGGCCTGGTGAATTATATAATTGAAGACGCACCAAAGAATGTTCCTTTTCAGTTTGTCACTTCACAATCATTAGGCAGTTTCGGTATGTACAACTCATACAATGCCATTAGTGGCAACTACAAAAAGTGGAATTACCTTGGCTTTATTCAATACAGAAACATTGATGGTTACAGGGCCAATAGTCAGCAAAGGCAGTTATCTGGTTTTGGAAAAGTACAATATGCCCCATCCGAAAAGCTGAATATCAGTCTGGAATATTCCTTTCTGAGAAACCGAATCCAGATGCCAGGAGGTTTGTCGGATAGTTTGTTTAATGCAGACCCCAAAGCATCTATCCGGGCAAGGAACTGGCTAAAGAGCCCTTGGAATATTATCAGTAATAATATTTCTTATACGCCTACGGCTAATACAACCCTATCGCTAAATACGACTTATCTGTTCAGTAACCGCTCACTTGTTTGGCGCAATGAAGACGGTGGAGCAAGCGTACTGGATACAATAGACCGAGCGACAGGTAAATTGGTGACCCGTGAAGTGGAAAGCGAAGACATGAATAGTATTGCAACCGAAGCCAGAATTTCTACCAACTATAAACTAGGTAAAAACAAGAGTACTTTGGCAGGAGGCGTACGGATTAGTCATGCTTGGTTCAAGCGCTTGGAAGGAGGTGAGGGTACAACTGGTAGTGATTTCGACCTGTCCATAACAGGTGATTGGGAAGGTAACCTCAACTTAAGTACAACCAATATCGCTCCCTTTGTAGAGAATATATTCAGGATAGGAGACAAGTTCACCATCACTCCAGGCTTTCGTTTAGAATACTTGAGAAGTACGGTGGATGGATATGTCACTGATGAAGATGGCTCGAGGGTTTATTCTAATCTTGCCAAGGATAGAACATTTCTTCTGACAGGTATTGGCTTAGAGTTGAAGCCTAAGAGTAATGTAAGCATATATGGTAACATTAGTCAGTCGTACCGCCCAATCGATTATAGTCAGTTGACGCCCTTTGGTGTGACAGCCAAGATTGATTCCAAAATGAAAGATGCCTCTGGCTTCAACTCTGATCTGGGCATAAGAGGTACGATGAAAAACTACCTGAACTTCGATTGTAGTTTGTTTTATCTGGCCTATAATAACAGGATTGGTACAACCCTATTAACGGATGCAAACACAGGGGATAGCTATGCCTACCGGACCAATATTGGTAATAGTGCGCATTGGGGAGTTGAATCTTATATAGAGTTTAATCTGCTGAAATACCGCCATGAAACATCTAAAAGAGGGTTGAGTATCTTTAATTCTTATGCCTTTATAGATGCCCGTTATACAACAGGAATGTATAAAGGAAACAGGGTAGAAGCTGCTGCAAAACAGATAGAAAGGGTAGGTATTATTTATACCGATAAAGCATTCTCTTCTACTTTTCAAGTGAACTATGTGGGTGATGCCTATGGCGATGCTACCAACGCAAAAGTGAGCGAAGATCCCATTGCGGGCTACATCCCAGCCTATACGGTTCTGGATTTTAGTGCTACCTACAGGATAAGCAACTACGCCATCAAAGCTGGAGTAAACAATATTGCAGACAAGGCATACTTTACCAGAAGAACGGATGAATATCCTGGCCCGGGCATCATACCAGCAATAGGAAGAAGCTTTTATATTGGGGTAACTGCTAAATTTTAGAAAGAATAAAATGCCAAAGAGGCACAGAGAAGATACTAGTTCTTAATTCTCTGTGCCTCCGTGGCAAAAAAGTATTACAACACAAACCCCTTCTCACCATCCTTTACAGTAATATGGGTTCTTCCATCGGCAGTAGGGCTAAAGGTTAGTTCTTGCTTTTCTCCATTACTCCACTTCACAGTCAACTTGGTATGACTCCTGTTCCAGTTAGTTTTAGGCAGCTCATCACCATTGCGGTAAGGGTATAACAGCACTTTATAGTCTGGCGAAACTGCATCAGCAGGGATTATCAATCTCCTGACATTACTCTCCTTAGGCTTTGGATCCTTGCTGCGCCATTCCTCAATATTCACCATGTTGGCAGCAACAGTATTGTTCATATTCAGCACTTTCACCAATAACATTGGTTGTTTTGCTGGAACTATCCCATTATACTTAGCAGGTAATGAGTCTTTATCCCAACCATTCTTTTGTTCAGGGTCGTTACCAGTAAGAATAATGTCTAGCTCATGGTCATTTACCTTGTTGGAACTCACTATTTGTATGTCGTGTTCAAGCGTAAGAATCCAGTCGTAGTGATGTACTTTTTCATCTTTGGCAATATCATCTACCACAATAGCAAAAGGTTTTGTAGCCCTTACAATGCCCGCCGTACGGAATGCTTTTAGCACCGGATAATTTACCTGGCGCAAGAAAGGACGCACCGCACCTGTTGGCAATATCCAATGCGGCGTTTCGCTACGAGGAACATTTAGGTAGGAGTAGGGTAGTTTGAGGTAACTAAAATGATTCACTGTATTAGGTTCCAATTCCCAGTTGCCTGTCTTTGGCATCTCTACTTTTCCTGCCCTGATATCTGCAACGGTGTAATAACCCTTCTTTCGCTCTTGTTCTTTGTTGTTATAATCCCATGCATACTTGGCATCGCCTACGGCAAAAGTGGCAAAGGGTTCATCTTTAAAGTCAACCATAGTAGCAGGCGTGTGTTCATCTTGCGGATGCTTATCAATTACCACTATACTTTGCTTAAAGTTATCAAAAGCATATCCTCCCTGAACAGGACTCCAGACTCTGCCTGCACCAGCCACCATAATACAGTTTCTATCGGCCGATGGATGTCCGCCATTTGCCTGACGTGTATGTAAATTCAGCATCAAAGCATCTTTTGTCCAGCTACTTCTAGTCATCATCAATGCACGTTCGCCACAAAAGAACGTATTGCCTAGATTCAGTTTAGAGGGGTCATTATTGTCCTTATCAAAGTCTGTAGCGAAAATGGAAAAGAACAATAGAGCATTATAATAGCCATCCGGACGGTCTGGCACATTGCTATAATCATCGTGCATTCCCTTGTGATATACCCAATCTATTTTTTTATCATTCGGGAACATATACTTCAAGCCCAACAAATCGCTGATGTTTGCCCCGCCCGACTTACCATGACAACCACCCAATAAATCATACTTAATAAAGCCATCTTCTTGTGGAATAATGCTGTGCGGCAAGAAACTTCTGGCATAAGCCTGCAGATAAGGATGCCCAGAAATGTCTTCGAAGCCATATAGCTTAGTGCGCTTTGCAAAAGTTACAATACCATCCATGCCTAGTTGGTTCTTGGCTTCCCCTTCAAAAGTTGCCCCCGATTGAAACCAACCATACGTCATCAGGTTATGCCACCCACGGTACATTCCTTTCACTTTCAAGTCATTAAAACCAGGCTCACCCTCAATGGCCAATACTTCAAACAACCAATAAGAGAACGTTGCCCAGTTACTTCTTGCAGCTTCTGCCGTATTGAACGTGCCATAGTTATCATGGCTCCAGGTATTCTCAGCAAGTTCATCGTGCATGGCTTTCTTCTGTTCAGGCGTTAACCAGTTAAAGATAAAGTCGTAGATAAAAGCCAGTTGAAACCTACCAATAGGCTGCTCATTTGGTTTGGTAATGTTCTTTACTGCGCGAATAGAATCTCGTTTGGCAACATCAATCTTCAACGCAGTCATTGCAGCGTTGGCTAGTTTCTTAGCGCATGTTTCATCATTCTCAACTAAACATCTAAAGGCTTCCAAAGAGAAAGCATCCCAATAAAACGCTGGAAAAGAGGTAGCAGTGCCCTTGGCCAATCCATCATAAATATCCCTTGCCAATGGATTATGGTTATATGCCATCCCACTTACACGTGGAATAATCAATCTAAACAGGGGTACCCTTCCATGCAAGCCACCAAAGTTGCCATTCCACACGTCGGGTTTTGCATACTCTTTGGTATCATCATAATTGCCTTTCATCATCTCTGTCCACGAAAGGATATTCTTCCAACAAGCCTGTCCACATTGGGTTTCCTTGAGGTTTTTACGAATCTCAGGCAAATCATCCGGCCCAAAATAAATGCGGGGATGTATGCCCGGCGCAGGCACTTGATTTACCTTACGTACTCCCTCAAAATTAAAGGTCACCGGGCGGCTTCCAAAGTCTTTAGGGTTAGCTGCCCCCCAAAGCAGTACGCCGGGCTTACCATTTTCATCTTTATAATTACTGTAAGAATCGGCGGGTTTATCTGCAAAAGGAGATTGATTGTTTACGTACTGACCCCAACCAAAAACTGATAGGGTAAGTGTAACACAAGCAAGCAAAATAGACTTCTTCATTTGTAAGCACTTTAATAATGTAATAAAACGCAAGCAAAGACTTGAAGGGATGAAGAAGGTTTAGTGATGGACTGACCAATTGTTGTTTTGGATGTTGCAGGTTGTCAATAAAACAAAAAAGTCAAGAGTCTTCGGCTTTTCAACCTCCAACCCTCAACCTCTTTTCTCTGCCTTACGCCGTATGCCTTATTCCTTATGCCTTACAACCTAATACTTGCTTACACTGTCCTAAACCCCACTCTTCGCCACTTAGCCAATCATCACAATCCACCCATGAATCAACACATTTTTACATGTAGCCAACAACCAAAATTTTTTAACCAACCTCTTTTAATCTTCCTTTATTTATATAAAATGACCATCCAATAAAAATTGAAACATACATAACTAGTGTAAAAATATAATGATGTGTTGTTTCAAATAATGGTCTATAGAATTCATAAACCCATTCAAGACCGGTACACCTAAGCATATTTGCAATTAAAAGAAGAAGAAGTCCAACAATTATATATAACGTTTTCCTTTTCTTATTTCCTGGCAATAAAGAAATGACTCCTGCATAAATTAACATAAGTTCTAGTCCATTACAAGCATCTCCTATTCTAAGAATTACGTGTTCTCCACGAATCAAAAGAACCTCGCCAACATTTATATTATCTACACAATAGACCTTAGGAAGAGTGCTCTTACCAAAAAAATTAATGAAAACAGTAGTGCCTTCACCAATAAATCTCGTTAATAGCTTATCAGGGAATCTAATTGGTCGTAGAATAAAAAAGTACAATAATCGCCACGCTCCTACAATCAACACAGACTTTATGATGAATTGTAAAGCAGGGCTAAGATTTGACCATTTATTATTCATTTTATTTAGGACTTGAAAATAATTAAATCAAGTTGAGCAATAATTAAAGCCTGAACTCATCGAAAGCTAACTCGCTTCCTATTTTGAAAATAATTTGAAGTACTATTTAGTTTACTTGTAATGCTTTTGTTTCAACAATTGTACTTCCAGAGAAAATGATGATGTTATAAGAACCTACAGGTAGTTTTCCAATTTTTAAATCTTGTACTGTTGAGGCTACTTCAATTTCAGAAGCGAAAAATCGTTGACCAATAGTATTGCACAAAACAATTTTATATTTTCCAGTCAACAAATTTCCACTGGAAATATGTAAAGTATTACCGACCAATGGATTAGGGAAAAATTTAATACTGCCATGCTTATTCCCTCCAAAATATTTAATAGGGCTATATGTAAAACCTCCTTTAATGTCTGTTGCCTTAATGCGAAAATAAGAGGCTGAATTTACCTTATCAATAGTAGTGTGATAAGAAGCAGAAGCTGTATTCTTGGCCAAAGTGGTGAAAATTCCTGAAAAAGTGCTCCCATTTTCTGATTTTTCAAGTGTATAAGAACCCAATTGGGTCTCTCCAATTGTATTCCAAGAAATAGTAACGTTATCAATTCCTTCAGAAACTGATAGGTTAATCAATTTTACAGGTACAAGAGTTGTATCACCATCACTTCCACCACCATCCAAAGGACCACCCTGCGCTTTAACAAGTGTAGTTGATAGTACTGATATTACAAAAACAGCTACAAGTCTCAAAATATGTATACTTCTATTTTTCATTTTTATTTTTTTAATTAATAATAATGATCAACAGCAATCTAATATTGCTGTTAATCATTAAAAAATTTTATTTCACTTGTAAACTTGTACTGTAAACAACACTAGCTTCAGAACTGATCACCAAGCTGTATTGACCAGCAACTTGTTTACCTATATTCAAGTTGTAAGAGCCAGATCTTCCGTCAATCATAGCTGCAAAAACTTTTTTACCTGCCAAATCGTATACAACAACAGCATATTTAGCATCTGAAAGATTGCTAGCTGATAGATGAAGTAAACCTCCAGCTACTGGATTAGGATAAACATTAATTGCAGCACTAATTCCTGCAACAAATAAAACTTTGCTGTAGGTTACAGATCCATCTACATTGGTTGCCTTAATTCTGTAATATTTGTTTGCATTGGAAGCTTTAGTATCTATATAAGAATAATTTGCAGAAGCAACATTCTTTGCATCAACTGTAGAAACAGAAACAAAACTATTACCATTAGTAGAGCTTTCAATCGTGTAAGAAACCAAGTCAAGCGCTCCAAGTGCATTCCAGTTAACTTTTACTTGACCATTTTTTAGTCTTTCGGCAGAACCAGAAATGAGTCTGATAGGCAATGCAGTTGTTTTAAAAGCAAGTGCAAAACGCTTACCATACGTATTGGTATCAGCAGTAGGTGTAAATGAAAGAGTAGTGGTATCGCTAGTTAATTCAGTAATTGTTTTAGCATACCTGTCAACAATCATAGTGGTTACACCAGGAACTTTAAAGGCTGTAGCAACAAGCTGTAATTGATAATTAGTTCCGGCAGTTAGTTCTGTAACCGAAATGGTAATAGTGTCGGCTGAGGTTAAGGTGTTGTATCCATCAATACCTAATAGCTTGCCTTTCTCTACAAAAGAAATATTATCAGCTGTGTTTTGAATTTGATTAGAACCCGCACCATTTGCCTTCAATGAAGAATTAACCAATAATTTTAGACCGTTAGCTTGACCAAAACCAGAAACAGTATTCTTCAATAAATTCACATACAAGCTATAAGCAGTTCCTTTAGGGCTATGAACATGGGCAATATTCCTTGCAGTACTAGTTTGACCAATAACCAACATAGATGCACCCATTATTAGGTACATTTTAATTTTTGTAATTAATAATCTCATATTGTATTTATTTAAATTCTATTTTACCAAAAAAGCGTACAAAAAATTCAGTTGAATTTTTTGTACGCATAACTAAACTTATATAATTCTAATTAAAACCTACCCATTGCTTTATTTAGCAAGCATAGTAAGTTGTCCTTTCTTGAACTTGTAAGTAACAAACAAGATAGCAGTTGCAACAAACAGGATAGTCATATTAGGATCTAATGGAACTTCAGGTGATGAATCGCTTGTAGTACCACCATCTACTGGACCACCTTGTGCATTTGCAATTGTTGCCGTTGCAACCATCAAAATTGTAGCTACTGCTACTTTTGAAAATTTTAAAATTGTTTTTTTCATCTTTTATTTATTTTAAACTTTAAGTAAAAAAGAACCAACAGCAACTCAATTGCTGCTGTTGGCTAATTATTAATTATTTAACTTGTAAAACAGTACTGTAAACTACTTTACTGTTATTGCTTACAGCAACAGTATAGTTACCTGCAGTCAAAGAACCTACTTTCAAACTTTGAATGCTAGTTGCACCATCAATTTGAGAAGTAAACACTTTCTGACCCAATAGATTGTAAACAACTACACTGTATTTTCCAGCAGAAAGTTTGCCAGTAGAAAGGTGCAATGTGTTACCAACTAATGGATTAGGGAAAACACCAATAGAAGAAGCAATTGGAGCAACAACTGATTTTGCAGAGAATACGATGGCAAAACGTGTTGCATTAGATGCTGTGAACGTTACGTTTGTACCTTCTGATTTTATTTCAGTTGTAGCATTTGTGTTTCTATCCAACAAATAAGCAGTTAAACCTTCAAGTTTAAAGTCAGCAGAAGCTAAATTTAGTTTGTATGAAGTTCCTTCAGCAAGTTGGCTAAGAGCCAAGTTGATTGTATCGTTTGCAGTTAGGTTATTGTAACCAGCAATTGCAAATGATTTGCTGCCTTCTAAAACAGAAAGGTTATCAGAAGCGTTAGCAAATTTGTTAACACCACGGTTAGCGGCTAGTGCTTTATTAACCACCAATTTGATACCATCAGCTTTTACAAATCCAACTTCAGTGTTCTTATACAAAGAAACATACAAGCTTTTTGAAGCAGAAGCACCAAATAAACCATACTGTTTTCTTGAGTTGTTAGCAGCTTTGTGGGCTTCCTTGATAGTGAATGAACCAGTAGCTCCACTACCATCATTCTGAACAAAGAATGCTTGACCAGGCATGATATATCTTGCATTAACACCATCAACACTTGCTCCAAAAATTGGATCATAAGTAACATAGAAACTCAATGCACCGATAGAACCAACACTATTTGTAGAATCATTACGAGTAATGAAATTGTACGCAAGATTTAGCTTAGAAGCAGCATAAGAGGCATCATTAATAACAGCATCCCAATCAAGCGGAGCTAAATAAGGATTACCAATCATACTGTAACCATTCAAGGCAGCATTCAAGCTATTTGTAGTATTGTACACTACATTACCAGTTACCAATGTACCAGTAGCTCTCAAGGTAGTTTTGTTAACCATGAAGTATGGAGATAATCCAGTAGCTGCAATGTTAAAGCCCCTGTCACCTCTTACCAACGCACGGTATCCATAATGGTAATCAAGATTTGCTAAAGCACCACTCTTAGTGTATTGACTGTTAGCACTGCTGTACGCAGACCAAACACCATTTCTGTAAGAATAAGCAGAAGCACTAGCACTACTTGTATAGTCTAAACCAGAAACAGCATCTGCTGTACCTGCAGTACCCTTAACACCAGTGATAAATATACCATAACCAGCAGTTTTATTACCGCCTTCTTGCCAGTTTGTATAGATTGTACCACCATTAGTGTTAACACCAGGTGTTAAATCGCGATAAGCACGGAAACCAGCAGGAATAAAACGCTCAGCTACTACATTTCCAGAAACACTACCATTAGCAACTACATCAACGATAGCAGTACTATCCAATGAAGTTGATTTAATAGTTAAATAACCATTTGAAGCCAAAGTACCCTTAGTCAAAATCAACTTGTTAAGTACTTTTAATGAATCAGAACCAGTATTCGTAATTGTACCATTACTGTTAATTTCCAATACACCTATTGAACCATTACCAGCCAAGTTTGCACCTGTACCTGTCAAAGTCAATTTCTTGGCAGCTAAATAAGAACCTGCACCTGTAATAACACCATTGTTTGTAATGCTACCGCTAAAAGTTGTATTATCTGTTAGATTGATTGTACCATTATTAATAATGTCATTAGCGAAAACACCATTAAAGCTAACGCTGTTACCAGAATTAACGATAAATGCAGATCCGTAAACCACTGTACCACCATTGTTGATGATAGTACCACCATTCAAGTAAAGATTACCTGTGATAGTTAAAGTAACACCAGAATTGATAGTTAAAGTACCACCATTCAAAGTAACATTATTATAAGTAAGATCACTAGAAACAGTAGAAGCATCACCAGTTGGAACAGTTAAGTCATAACTGTTAGCACTCAAAACACCATTGAAAATGGTATCTGTAAAGTTATAGTTAACCAAAGCTGGAGAGCTAGTAGCTGGACGATAATCTGGACTAGTGAAGTTGTAAGGATTAACCAAGATACCAGTTGTAGAAACCAATGAATCGTTATGGTTATCCGCAAACCAAGTATAAATGGTAGGGAATACAGAAGTATTTCCTGGTTCAATTACCTGACCTGCTACGTTACCAGCTAATAGGTTATTGCTAAAACGCATAGAACCAGAAAGAGCAGCTGCAGAAGTAGGAACTGTACCATTATTGTCTACAAATAGACCACGTGGGTAATCCATCATCACGCAGTTAAGTACCCTTAACCTTGAGTTACGACGGATACGTGCATTTCTTCTGAATGCAGGATAAATTGCAGATTGATTAGCAGCAGATGCATTTCCACGTAATGGCCCAATGAAAGTTACGTTAGTGAAAATGGCACTTGTATAAGGAGTGTTTGCAGAACCAGCTGCATCATTATCAGATTCAAAACCTTCTGAAGTTGAACCACCAGAAACGTTCCAAGTAGCATCACCAATTTGTGGATCACGAACACCTAACAAGAATTGACAAGTACCAGAGAAACCATTATCTGTATCAAATTCATCATCAACACCTCTATAAGAGATAAGGTGAGAACAGTTTACATTACCACCAAACCATTCGAAAGCATCATCATTAGCAAAAGAAGATTGAACATAATCTACTGTAGTACCACGACCAACACCACCAAAGGTTACGCCGTTGATTTCTTTGTTTGGTTGGAAAACATAACCACCAAATTCAACACGTACATATTTAATGATACCAGAGTTATCATCAGGATTAGTACCACCATAAGCAGTAGTATCGGTAGCTACGATACCTTCAATGTTGTTTGAACCCGCAGCAACGTTAATTGGTGCTTGACCCAAAATAATCAAACCACCCCAATCGCCAGGAGCACGGCTACCAGCAGGTTTGTTTGAAGTGAATACGATTGGCGCATTAACAGTACCAACTGCATTTAATTTTGCACCTTTTGTAATTACAAGTGAAGTGTTTGCGACATTGAAATCACCACGAATTACAGTACCAGCTTCGATAGTTAAAGTAGCACCATTCATTACATATACTAAACCTTGAATTAGGTAAGTGTTGTTTTTAGTCCAAGTAGTGTTTGATGTAATAGCACCTTTAACAGTAACTGTTGTAGCAGGATAAACTGTATTATTAGGATCCCAGTTAGCCCAACCTGTAGTCCACATTGCTGTAGGAGCTGGCGCAAAAGCTCCACGGTAATCTACTTTTTTAATAACGTTTTTGTTAGTAGCTTCAGTGATTACATAAGGAGCTATCAATGAATTGGTGAAATCAGCACCAGAAAGTGCGATAGAACCAGTTGCAGGACGGAAATCAGGATTTGTCCAGTCGTAAGGTCTTGTTAATAAACCTGATGTAGAAACCAATGAATCATTATGATTTGAAGCAAACCAAGAATAGATTGTTGGGAAAACTGATGTGTTGTTTGGTTCAATAACTTGACCAGCAACGTTACCTGCTAAGATGTTATTTGCAAAAATCATTGTTCCAGCTAATGCATTAGCAGAAGTTGGAGCAGTACCATTGTTATCAACAAATAAACCACGAGGGTAATCCATCATAACACAGTTGATAACCTTTAATTCAGAATTACGACGGATACGTGCGTTTCTTCTGAAAGCTGGATAGATAGCAGCTTGATTGGTTGAAGACGCATCACCACGTAATGGCCCAACAAATGTAATGTTACTAAAAATAGCACTTGTTTTTGGTGTGTTAGTTGAACCGGTTGCATCGTTATCAGATTCGAAACCTTCGGAAGTAGAACCACCAGAAACGTTCCAAGTAGCATCACCAAGTTGAGGGTCACGAACTCCTAAACAAAACTGAACTGTTCCGCTAAAGCCGTTATCTGTATCAAATTCATCATCAATACCTCTATAAGAAATAAGGTGAGAACAGTTTACTGTACCACCAAACCACTCGAAAGCATCATCATTAGCATAAGAAGATTGTACATAATCGATGGTAGTACCACGACCAACACCACCAAAAGTAAAACCATTGATTTCTTTGTTTGGTTGGAAAACGTAACCACCAAATTCGCAACGTACATACTTTAATGTACCAGAGTTATCGTTAGGATCTGTACCACCATATGCAGTAGTATCAGTTGCTACGATACCTTCAATGTTGTTAGTGCCTCCACTTACGTTAATTGGAGCTTTGCCCAACAAAATAACACCACCCCAATCGCCAGGAGCACGGCTACCAGCAGGCTTGTTTGAAGTGAATACAATTGGCGAACCAGCAGTACCAACTGCATATACTTTAGAACCTTTGGTAATAACCAAAGAAGTGTTAGCAACATTAAAATCACCACGGATAACAGTACCTGCATCAATGGTCAATGTTGCATTGTTCATTACATACACCAAACCTTGCAAAAGGTAAACGGTGTCTTTACTCCAACGAGTGTCTTTTGTGATGGCACCTTTAACTGTTCTAGTTGCAGTACCATACACTGTGTTTTGAGGGTCCCAATTGGCCCAACCTTTTGTCCACATTTCTGTGGGAGATGGTGCAAATGCTCCACGGTAATTAACCGATTTAAGGAACTGCACCTGTGCATTGCCGCTAATTGCTGCTAGCAAAAGCACGAAGCCGAGAAAATTTTTCTTCATCATTTAACAATTTAGTTAAGATGCAAAACTATCCGGCCAGCATTAAGGAATTGTTAGGCTTAGATTAAGGAATTATTAATAAATTGTTACCAAATATCATTGACTATAAAAATATATTCAATAAATAAGACCAATTGTTTATAACTACACGATTATTACACATTTGGCAGATTAATTCAATGTTTTAGCAAACATTTTTAAAATAAAATGCACTCTTTTTATGACTCATTAACCTATCGATAAATAACCTGTTGCAGCAAGTGCCAATTGGTTTCTATCTGATGATGAAAGGCTCTTGATGCAAGATTGAATGTTCTGATGAAATGATTAAAAAATAGGTTCCTCTAGCAATAGTATTCATTATAGGAATAGAAACAGTATTATCACCTGCAACAACCTTTTGTGTTTTTTTCAATATCAAATTGCCAGTTACACCGACAATGGCTATAGAACAAACCTTATTTTGATTAGCTGAAAAAACCAATTTAATTAAGCTATTTTTTTCAACAGGATTTGGATACATCCTAAATTTTTCAAGATGTGTAGCAGGACCTATTACTTTTATTCTACTAAAACTCGATGAGCCATCTTTTGCCACATACCTAATTCGATAGGAAAACGTGGCGTTACTTCCTTCAGTCCTATCAACATAAGTATATCTATTCTTAGAAACCAAAGGATATTTTACATTTATGCTATCAAAATCAACAAACAAACCATCATCAACTTTCCTCTGAATAACATAACCACTAAGCAGCCCTTCATCGCCAAAAGACCAATCTAACTGAATCTCATTGTCTGATTTTCTAGAGACCTCAAACTGTTCAATAACAATTGGTAAAGCCCCAATGGTAGTGGCTACCGAATCATTATATACATAATCGCCCTTCACGGTTCCATCTCCATTACATGCATTCCCACAAAAATAAAAAGTGATAGGCAACTGATCCGAAGTTGGGGCTGTTACAGGGGCATTCCATGTAAACCCACTGATAGTAGTTTGGTTTGTAGGTGCTAGATCCTGTGGGAGGTGAGAAGTTAGCTCCCCCGCATTTATGGTAGAGTTAGCATTGCTGGTACTAAATGTTCCATAAGGATTGCCCAATGCATCCAATGCAGCTACATCATATCCAAACTTTTTTCTATCACTGGCAAAGTGTTTAATATTGATACTAAATGGATAGGATTGACCCACTATAAAGTTTGCAGGGATACCTGTCAAGCCTATTTCCCCTCCCGCCATGTTTGTCTGATAGCTACTATGACAGAATTGACAGGTATAAGCATTAGGTGCACCTGTGCAATTGGTTGGGGGAAAATTTGAACTCGTCACCCGCTTCATGTTTGATTGTAAAACAAACATCGCAAATATCAAAACACAAACAGTTACCCCCTTTTTCATGTTTATAATTAAAACTTATAGGTGATACTAGCAGAAATTACCCTACCAAAACCAGCTCTAGAAAATACCCTATCCTTATTAGAATCGTACTTTCCATTATTATCAATATCATAGAAACGAAGAAAGTCTTTAGCAAGAATATCTTTTACATTTAACTTAACTTCTATGTTTTGCTTTTCAAATGTTTTTGCCAATTGCAAGTCCAAAACCTGTCTTCCGTTCTCAAAAATGGCAGCGTTGTCTGTTCCTGGTCCAATAAATACTCTAGGAGCTGAATAATTCATTTGTAATGTTCCACTATACCCTTTGGTGTCCTGATAAGTTACACCAGCATTGTAGATATAAGGTGATTGCCCCTGCATCGAACGTCTACCACCATAAATCACTGAATCTTTACCAAAAGAAACCTCCGAATTAATGATTGCTGCATTGCCAAATAAAGTCGTGTGCGATAAAAAACTAGAACTGCTTGATTTAAAAGTTGAACCTATATTAGCCCTGCACTCAAACTCAATACCCTTTATTTTACCTCCAACAGCATTAATATATTTTGCATCACTATTAGGTGTAATTACAAACTCAATTGGATTGGGAATGTTTTTTTGAAAAAGGGATAATGATAATAATTGACCTCCCGTAGGATAAAACTCATACCTACAATCATAGTTTTCAATTTTCACACGTTCTAATTCAGGAGTACCATTTATCGACAATCTCGTAACATAATCATAGAAGATGAAAGGAGCCAACTCTCTATACTCCGGTCTGTTTAAGGTTTGCGAATAAGAAAAACGAAGGTTTTGTTTTGAGTTTAATGAAAGAATTAAATTAGCAGAAGGTAGATTATCTGTAATTGTAGTGTTTATACTTTTAGTTGAGGAGGTTAGTATTTGATCAAACTTTTCAACCCGTAAACCACCATTCAATCTGATGAACTTTAAAAAACGCGTATCAAGCATTAGATAATAAGCATTCAAATTAGAAGAAGCGGTATAAGCATTATCCGGATTAATATCCTCACTCAATCCAAAACCATATTTCCCATTTTTTTGCATTCCAAAATTACTACTATTAAATACTGTATTTTCTGGTAATGTTAAAAGCGAATTATCAAATGTTGACCAATTGCCCAATTGAATCACAGACAAATAGCGCGCACTAAAGTCTCTGCTTCTGCCTTGGATGTATACACCAGCTTTCAGTTGTATAGTATTAAAATTATCAATCCTGAACATCCGTAAAAAATCTGCTCCAACGCTTCTAATATTCTCTTTTGTAGAAGAAGTGAAAATTGACCCACTAGACTCATGATTAGAAATACTAGACTCAGTCGAAACAGATTGTGAAACTACACTCGGATCAGAATTGGAATAATAACTACCAGTCTTTCTTAAATTAGGAATTTCCCTGTCAGATGAAGTATAACCACCAGTCCAGTTAATTTTAATTTTAGCCTGTTTCCAAAAATGCTCTCCTCCCAATTGTGACGAAAAAATGGTATTAGAAGTAAACCATTGTGCCTTAGAAAGCGTAGTAAATTCGCCTGTGTTTTCAGCATCTCCTACCCTGTCAATAATCCGATCATCTGAATTAACACTAAACAAATTTTTAAAGCTTATCTTATTATTCTCATTCAATTTCAAAGAAATGTTTCCCATCAATCCAGCTAACACTTGTGTACTGTAAATCTTCTCCGAAAATACAGATTGATACGTACTTGTTGAAACATTTGTTCCATTAAAAGACTTTTTCTCCCCATCTGTCATGTTGAAAGTCTTATTGTAAGTGGCAGATAGAAGCACCCCAAGAAAATCCTTTTCTTTCCTTTGAATATTCCAGCCTTTCACGTATTGCATATTATAGTTCATCGGTGCTTTACCACTATTGGTAGCCCAATTATTATTCAACGATTGACCAAGGTTCCCCTTTTCATCAGTAGTCAAGTTCTTTAAATTTGTAGAAGGAATATTAGAAGGCAATTTTCTTTTCCCATCATCTAGTCCAAGCCAATCCAATCCGCCAGGTTGTTCATACTTTCTTTCTTTAAATGTCGCCATCGTATTATACCCTAAGCCAAAAGAAAGACTCTGAAAACTTTTTGCAGGAATATCTTTTGTATTTATAAAAATCAATCCTCCCGCAAACTCTCCAGGCATATCAGGGGTAGCCGTTTTTACAATTATCAGATTGTCCAACATGTTAGCAGGAAACACATCAAAGGAAAATGCCTTTCTATCACTTTCCGAACTAGGCAAGGGCGCATTATTAATAAACGCAGCATTATAACGGTCATTCAATCCTCGGATAATTACAAACTTATCTTCCTGTATACTTGCCCCACTCACACGCTTCATAATGTCAGATGTGGTTTTATCTGGTGTACGCTTTATAGCCTCAGCAGAAATACCATCACTCACACTTGCTGCATTCTTTTGCTGAATCAACAAAGCCGAAACACTTTCTTTAATTCTTCCTGCACCTTTTGTACTTACTACTACTTCATCTAGGTTTTTACCCTTCGACTCTTCTAATACAATATCCTGTGTAGTAACATCCTTTCTAATTACCTTAATGTCTTCCAATTGTTTCTTTCCGTAGCTAAGATGTGAAACCGTCAGGGTATAAACACCTTCTGGCAATTCACCAACAGAATAAATACCATTATAGTCCGAACGTGTACTTCTAGTTACCCCCCCATTTTTCAATGTAATATTCGCTCCAGAAATAGGTTCTCCTGTTTTTGCATTAATTATTTTACCAGTAATTTTTCCTGTCACCCCCACAGCTTTTTCCTTTCCTGCAACAACCCCCACTGATGCTATTTTGGGCGTAGTATCAGTTAAATTTTCAGATACATTAGACAAAATAGCACGACCAGATGTCGATTTTTCATGCACACCTGTCAATACAGAATTTACTGTTTTATGCTTCTGTATTCCCATCGTTAAAAAAACCGAATAAGTAGCAATTGTAATTAAACCCTTAACCATAAAAATTATTTTTCGTTAGCTTTTTTAATATGACAAAGCCTAAAAGAGACAGCTAGTTTAACTGTTACTAAATACTTTTTCTAAAATCCGGGGCGAAACTAGAGCATTGATCAAAACTTTTTTTGGATGTTGGATTAACAAATTGTTACCAATTCAACCTCACTTTTTGCGATGATTCTATCAAGGAAAATATTTTTCCAACGTGTAAATCCCTGAAACACACTGTCAATATACATTCTAGCACACTGCACACTTGCACAAAACGAAGAATATAAAATCGTTCTTATCCTAGCTCAAGAAAAAATGCATGTCGGCTGATATCAGGACGCCTCACACATTAAGTAAATTTATTCAACACTTATAAATTTGCATTAAGCTCATAAATTTGCACTATGAAGGATAATATGTCATTTTTTTCCAAGCATTTTTTATTGTTTATCTATTTTCTTTTCCTTGGGTTGGATTGCTATTTTCTATACAAAGCCAATTATCGTACTAGGCTGTATTCCAAAACTATATTGATGGTTTTTTTAATACTTTGGTTTCATAGAAACACAGCATTAAGTATGAGAATGCCCGCACAATCTTTCTACATACTCTTTTGCGCCTATGCAATGCTGATACTGTCTTTGGTCTCAGATGTTTGTAGTATCGGGTGGACAGTCTTTACTAATTATGTCTATTTGTTACTATACATTCCCATATACTTTCTGTTTCTGCTGATGCTGATCCAGGTAGTAAAAAGAGCGCATGAAAAAAAGAAATTGATTTTCTATGTAAAAAAAATAACCCCATCCTTTCTGTTTGTGTTTGCAATAGCCATAATAGTTCTATGGAAAGCAGTAGGTTTCGGTACAGAGTTTCATCATTGGTGTTTGTATTTTAATGCACTCACTATCTGTCTTATAGCTGCAGTGACTGCTAATATGTGGGGTTATCCGCAACTGAAAAGATGTCGTACCCTCTTCGCCACAAGTGTACTCTTCATCATTCTAACAAATGCTACTTTTTGTTTCGATGAACTATACTACAACAGGCGTCACCACATTTTGGATGTATTTGTTGCTTTAGGAAATGGAGCCGTAATGATTTTTATGCTGCTCGGTGTCATCTCAATTTTAAAATATTGGAAGAAATTAGAATACTAAACAAATTCAACATTCAGTATTAAATCACAAAAAAAGGTCAAAAGCCTTCAGCCTCACAACCTCCAACCCTCAACCGCTTTCTTTACCTAAAACTTATTACTTACAACCTAATACTTGCTTCTGCCTTACGCCTTACGCCTCATAACTTCCTCTTTTCCATCAGTATATTCCTCCAACGAAAGAAAGATGACTATAATCATACAACCGCTTTCATTGCATTAGTCTATCATTGCATCGATAGCAAATAACAAAACGTCTTGCTGTTGCCCGCTTGATTTGTAATATAGTTTAAAGTTAACAATTGCCTACAATGGCAATCACTTAAAACAAAGCAACTCCTCCTTCGCTTTCTAGTTTTATTTCATTAACTTTTAAATTATTACAAATGCCACAAAAAATTCCGGTTACAACACCCATCACAACAATTCAGTTCACCACCATCGACACCAATAACACCAGTAATCAAGTCATTCTCGATCTCGCAAAAGTGCCCCTCACTAGCTCACAGATAAAGTCAATGCTAGCAGTTTCTGTAGTCAGAGAAAGCGAAATAGCAGACATTAATAAGTATATTGTAATAGGACACCCAGGTTCAGTTCCAGAAGCGGTTGATATTCCAACCCTCCAAGCAGATTTGGTATACCTCGAAAACCTGAGAAAAAGAAAAGTAATACTATTCACCCAAAATAAAGAAATGGATACCTTGGTGCAGATACAGGAAAATAATGTAATGTACAAAATGAACCTTGTACTCAACAATGCACGCGTTTTGGCAGCCGAGGACAAAGGACTTGCAGATTCAGTAAAAGTAATCACAGACACCTATTTCAGTCAGAATGGGATGCACCTCAAGCCTTCTGCCATGTCTCTGCCAATTGGTGCACACATCACGCAGAGCGCTATCACAGGCAAAATGTTTACCAATAAATCAAATGCAGTGATTTCTATTTTAGTAGTTGGTGGCGCTGTTACCAGTACCATATTAGTAAACCCTTTTTCTGGTGTTC
>CANGFK010000002.1 GCA_947452925.1 Chitinophagaceae bacterium
CGCTTTGCTACCTGCTTTGAAAGAATGCTCCAAAGATTTTCACAACAACTCGTGCTGTCTGATTGATAAAGAAGAGCGTGAAAACATGGTAGCCAATATGTGCAGCTTAGCAGATAAATTGCATTAACCCCATACCCGCCAAAAGACACTAAGAGAAAGTATGACCACAAAAGAACGGTACAAAATTGCTTTAGACTATTTTCAGGAAGCAATTCCCAATGCAGAAACAGAACTTGTGTATGATAATCCTTATCAACTGTTGGTGGCAGTTATTTTGTCTGCACAATGCACCGATGTTCGTGTGAATCTGACTACCCCCGCTATCTTTAGTAAGTATCCCACACCAAAAGATATGGCTTCTGCTACTTTTGAAGAGCTTTTTCCCCTGATAAAAAGTATTTCTTATCCTAATAATAAAACAAAGCACCTAATAGGGATGGCCAATCTGTTGGAAGAAAGGTTTGGTGGAATCGTTCCGATGACTGTTGATGAGTTAGTTTTATTGCCTGGCGTTGGGAGAAAGACCGCTAACGTAATTACTAGTGTGATAGACGCTCAGCCAAATATGGCAGTGGATACACACGTTTTTAGGGTGAGTGCAAGACTTGGACTCACAAACAAGGCAACAACTCCATTGGCTGCGGAAAAACAATTAATAAAACATATACCCACGGACTTGGTGCATAAAGCACATCATTGGCTGATACTCTTTGGGAGATACCATTGTACTGCTCGTAATCCTAAGTGTATGGGCTGTGGCTTGCAAGACATTTGTAAATATTATAAGGCTTTGAAGTAGTTGCTTGATACAGGTTACAGGTTGCTAGTAACTTGTAACCTGTATTTATTTTCAGTACTTCTCCAGAATACTCACTTCTATATAACGCATTTTTTTGCTGTGAAAGGTTTCTTTAAATCCAGCATCAGCGAAATGTGATTTGCACAACGGATTAGCATAGATAATTTTTAGCGGCCTTGGATTCGATTTTAAAGATTGTTCTATGTTTTTTACTACGCCCATCATCAGGTAATCGTCAAAAGGATTAAATAGAAAAATACAATCTACATCAGCAGGTATCTGACAAGTGAATGCATCACTGTTTATAATCTTTGCTTGCAATGCAGGATGTTTTTGCTGTATAATAGATAGATTGTTGAGGGCATCCATACAAAGTTCCTTAGAAAAATCAATGCCACTCACTTTCTTACAACCATTAGCAGCCGCCACACAAATGGCTCTTCCTTTTCCACAGCCAATATCCAAAAGATGGTTAAGGTTTTCAATATTTGCCTTCTCAAAAATCATTTCAAGCATTGGATAGATGGCGGGCATATAAATGGTGGCATTATCCAGATGCTTACTATCCAATTCATCCAAATTATCAATGCCAATTGAATTGATACCATACTTCTTTTCACCTTTTATCTCGTGATAAATAATGTAAATGGCAATGATGATATTCCAGTTCCAAGCGATGTAGAAGAAGTATTTTAGGAAAGTAGTAAGTCGTAAGTAGTAAGTCATAAGTAAAATTGGGGATATATTTTTTTATTGCTTGTCTTCCTTGACCTACAACTTATTACTTAGCGCATACTACTTGTACTAATGCCTTGCAGAGATAGATGCATTTTTGATATAGGTAAGAATGGCTAGTATATCATTGTCTTTTAGGTCTGCAAAAGGGGGCATCTGTACCTTATGATTACTCTCATATAAGCCTTTTGCATAAGCATCTTTTGCAATTACTTCCTGTGAGTTTCTAATAAAAGCATATAGATTTTCCTTGTTATGCCAACGCTTATCAACTCCTTTTAATGCAGGACCGGTCAAATTCATATTCACAGCATGACAACTGGAGCATTTTTGAAGAAACAAACTCTGCCCGGTTTCAATCAAATCATCCTGACTCATTGTGGTGTTTGAGCTAGCTTTCGATTCACTACTTTGTTGGTTATTGTTAGTTCCACACGAAAGCAAACAAAGCATTAAAGCAAAACAAACCGTCTTCATCATCATCATTTTCATCGATGCAAATGTATTACTCCAAAAGTAAAATAGTATTATTGATTAATAAGAAATAGGTTTTATGGAAAAGCGTACCAGTTTTACAGCAAAGCGGCTACGCTTTCTCATAAAACCTATACACTTTGCGACAACACTGGTACGTTCTGTCATAAAATCAAAAGGTTATGAGGTAAAACCGGTACGCTTTGCCGCACAACCTATACGCTTTGTCACAACACCTTTCGGTTCTGTGATGAAACTGATCCATTTTGTAACAAAAAGCCTCATAATATCTGTTGTAACAAGATATTATGAGGCAATAAGCTTTAAAAGCCAAAGATTATTTAGCTATTATGCCAAAATATTTCTCTTTAGAAAAGAAAAGACCGATTGCATTAATTAATACCAAAACCACACCGATGCCTGGCTTATGCGCAAGAAATACTTCGAACAACAAAATATTTACAGCAATAGGTGCAATGAGTAACAAGGCCAACGCCCTTGTTGGTTTGATAAGTAATAAAATGCCAATGGATACTTCCAATACTTTTACAAAAGTGAGGTAACCACTTGTATAAAGTAAGCCTGCAAAGGCTCCTGCATCACCACTCATTGGGGGCATTGCCATAAAATGCAAGAAGAAGTTTAGTCCAAATACAATGAATACGAAGGCTAATAAGAAAGCCGGGATTTGTTTTGCTATGTTCATTTTGTTTTTTTAAATTGATGAAAGAAAAGTAGTCATAAGGTAAAGGCTTATGCCTTATGACTTACCACTTGTGACTATTATTTATTTTATGCTTGTTTTACCAACTGAACGGATAACTGTAGTTTTACTTCATCACTAACAACTACACCACCAGCTTCGGTAACAGCGCTCCAGGTAAGTCCGAATGCTGCGCGACTAATCTTTGCAGACAATTCAAAACCAACTTTAGATTGACCATAAAAGTCAGTCATGGCACCACCATATTCTACAGCCAATGTTACTGGAGCAGTAGCGTCTTTGATGGTTAAATCGCCAGTTAATTCGTAGTCACTCCCGCTTTTGTGTTTGAAAGAAGAAGAGGTGAAAGAGATTGCAGGGAATTTTTCTGCATCAAAGAAATCGGCACTCTTAAGGTGACCGTCACGTTGTTCATTGCCTGTAGAAATACTGTCCACTTCGGCATTGAAACTAATTTTTGCATCGCCAAAGTCATCTGCTTCAGCTTCCATTGTTGCATCGAACTTAGTAAAGTTTCCTGTAACTGTACTAATCATTAAGTGTTTCACTTTAAAAGTGATTTCGCTATGCATAGCGTCTAATTTGTAAGTAGCCATTTTTTTTGTTTTTGCCCCATTGAAGGGATGTTATGAAAAAAGTTTATAATTAATAATTGACAATTGATATTGACTCCATTTCTTAATTATCAATTATTCATTGTCAATTAGTCTTCTATTAGTACCCCCATCTTTCCCAATTGATAATCCCTGAAAGCCTCCATTATTTCTGTTTGTGTATTCATTACAAAGGGCCCGTGGGATGCTATGGGTTCATTTAATGGTTCTCCTGTGCCAATCATTAACCTGGCATCGTCTAAGGCTTCAATCGAGAAACCTTCGCCGTCATTATTTAAGATGGTAACATAATTAGTAAGTACTTCTTCACTGCCATTCACCTTAATCTTTCCACCCAAAACGTACACGAAAGCGTTGTGGGTAGTAGGAATCAAAAATTGAAATTGACCACCTTGTTTAATGTCGGCAGTAAATGTATTTACGGGCGAAAGGGTTGGGATGATTCCTTTTATACCATTCAATTCGCCTGAGATTATGTTTATTCTAGCCAATTTATCATCCGTTTCTATAAAAGGAATCTCTTCTTTGCTTGCAGGAAGATACTCGGGCTGATTCATTTTGTGTTTAGCAGGCGTATTCACCCAAAGCTGAATTATTTCTTGAACACCCCCAATCTCGTGGATATCATGAGGAGGGCGTTCACTATGAATAACACCCATTCCGGCATTCATCCATTGGGTACCACCTTCATAAATCACATTGTTATTTCCTCTGCTATCCTGATGATGTACTCCTCCTTTGAAGATGAAAGTAACCGGAGAAAAACCCCTGTGCGGATGAGGTCCAACCCCTGCTTTGTTAGTAGGAATATGTGTCGGTACTTTTACATTGGCATGATGCAATAGCAAGAACGGATCTATTTGTTCTGCCTTGCGAGAAGGAAAAGCCTGTCTCACCGGAAAGCCTCCCATATCCATCATGTCTGCATAAATAATACTCTTAATTGTTCTATTCATTGAATTATGATTGTCTGATTTGAATGATAAAATGATACCCATAATAGGACTTATGCCTTATTACTTATCCCTTATGCCTCTAGTTTAATTGCATCGGAATTTCCATTAATAATACTTCTGTATCACGATCTGCTTTAATTTTAATGTCTATTTCAGCAATATCCGTAATCCCTAAACCATCCCTCTCTTCTAAGGCAACGCCATTTAAAGTAATGTTCCCCTTAATTACAAAGGCATAAACGCCACTTGAAGCATTGTGCAATTGATAGCTGGAAGTAATATCCTTATCAAAACTACCAAGGGTGAACCAGGCTTTCTGGTTAATCCAAACGGCTGAAGCATCATCAGGGGCTACTACTAATTGTAGTTTGTTTTTTCGCTCTGCTAATGGAAAAGACTTTTGTTCGTATCGTGGCGTGATGTTTTTTTCTTTTGGAAGCACCCATATCTGTAAGAACTTTACTTCCTCGTGATGGTTTGCATTCTTTTCACTATGCGAAATGCCGCTACCTGCATTCATTATTTGCACATCCCCTTCTTTTATTATTTCATTACGACCAGTACTATCCTGATGTTCTAAATCTCCACTTAATGGAATAGAAACTATTTCCATATTGTCGTGGGGATGCTTTCCAAAGCCCATTCCACCAGCCACCGTATCATCGTTCAAAACCCTTAATGTTCCAAAATGTATTCTACTTGGATCATAATATCCTGCAAAACTAAAGGTGTGGTAGCTGTTTAGCCAGCCATGATTGGCATGACCTCTTGTGTTAGCTTTATGCAATATTGTTTTCATTTTATTTCCTTTTTATTTTATATAAATGTATATACACGTATTTATTCAAAAAAAATTTACGCTATTTCTCTAATCTTTTCTAACAGAACATTTAGTGTCACCGCCTCTTCTTCACTCAATACAAATTGCTTCATCATCTTCTCATCCATTACCAAGGTACTTGCCGCCAAAAGCGCTATCCCCCCCTGCGTAATGGTAATTACAGTCTCTCTTTTATCTAATGCAGACGTGTTTCTTTTAACTAGTTTTTTCAACTCCAGACGGTCTATAATCCTTGGTACGTTTGAACTCTTCTCAATCATTCTACTCGCTATATCGCGCACACACATCTGTTCTGGATGCTTTCCTTTCAAAATTCTTAGTACGTTGTATTGCTCATGTGTCAACCCAAACTCTTTCAATTCTTTCGCCCCAACTGTCTTTAACCACCAGGCAGTATAGAGAATGTGAAGCACCGCCTTGTGCACTTCACTTTTAAATTTTGTACTCTTTATTGCTTCTTCTAATTTCATTTACAATGCAAATATATGTATGTACATTCAATCTTAAAAACTTTTTTATTTTTAATTATTCCTTTTATCTCTTAACTATTTATTTCTATAGCTGCATCCTGATGTATGTTACAATAAACGCACGAATTAGACTTTACCAATATGCAACTACTTTTAACATAATCAATTTTATAATGATTACACTTTCATTTACACTCCTTTTATTGTGTGCAGTATCTTTTTCGGCAGGCTTTGTCGATGCAATAGTTGGGGGAGGTGGGTTAATTCAGTTGCCTTGCAGTCTGATATTGCTACCACAAATTCCTGTTGCCACTGTTATAGGTACAATTAAGATTCCTGCTTTCAGCGGTACCAGCTTTGCCGCTTATCAATATGTTCGTAAGCACAAACCCGATTGGAAATTATTAATCCTGATGATGTGTATTGCATTCATGGCTGCTTTCTCCGGGTCTTTTTTGCTCACTATTGTCAGTAACGCCTTCATGAAACCTTTACTGTTTGTGCTATTATCCATTGTACTTATATATACCTACTTTAAAAAAGATTTTGGACAGCTACAAGCGCGTAATCATTCAACCCGTACAAAATTCATCTACGGCATTTGTATCAGTCTGATTATTGGTATTTATGATGGCTTTGTGGGCCCCGGAACTGGCAGCTTTTTAGTTTTAGCATTTGTTGGCCTGATGGGTTACGACTTTCTTCAATCGTCCTCCAAAGCAAAGATGGTAAATGTGGCTACCAATATGGGTTCTATCATATTATTCATTCTTAAAGGGAAAATCATTTGGGGAATTGCAATACCAATGGCCGTCTGCAATTCCATTGGTGGAATTTTGGGGGCAAGGTTTGCAATCAGGAAAGGCAATAAATTCATACGCGTATTCTTTCTGTGCATAGTAACAGCTACTCTATTGCGCTTCGGTTATGATGTATTTATAGCGAAGCACTAGGCGCTAAGTCGTAAGTTGTAAGTCAGGACATATTAATTTCTAAGACTCTCCTTTCTTTCTTATCACTTATGACTTATTACTTACGACTTGCTTTCTGTTAAAGAAATAAAAATAAAACCATCCTCACCACAACATCAATCGGGGATATGCCGTTTAATGTGTACTTTCATTTTTCAATTGAACATATTAAACTGTTTTACATGACAAACGCTTCTTCTATACAAGCAAATTTTGAAAGAAACAAGAACCTGAAAGCATCAGCTTATACTATTCTTATATGTGCACTTATATTTCTTGCTTTCTATCTTGTTCATTGGGCTCAGCCTCAGACGCCTCCTCCCATTACAGATGGAGGTATAGAAGTAAATCTGGGCAATAGTGAAACTGGTTCAGGAGATGTTGCGCCGGAGATGCCTGGCGATCCATCTAAAATAGCTGCAACTACAGATAATATTGCTGCACCAATCTCTGCTCCCAATTCACAGAGTCAACAGATTAATGCAGATCCCAATGAAACAAATGATGTCCCTACCATCAATAATCCTACAACTAAACCCACTGTTGTAAAGCCTGTAAACAATCCAGCTAAGGTTACTAAGAAAGTAGTACCCAATGCTACACTTCCTATTGCCGTGCCTACTCCAAAAGCTGCGATGGGAAAATATGCTGGAGGAAATGGGACAGGCGGAAATGGTGCTGATAGTTATAATGGTGTTACCAGTCAAGGAGTTGCAGGGGGAAAGGGAGATCAAGGAAGTCCTAATGGTAATCCTAACGGTGATAGTTATAAAGGAAATTCCGCTGCTGGCGGTAGTGGCGTTCGCATTAGAGATGGTCTGAAAGGAAGACGCATCAATAAGTTTCCTAACTTTCAGGACGACTTCAATGAACCCGGAAAAGTGGCGGTAGATATTACTGTTGACAATGCCGGAAACGTAACAAGTACTTCCATCAATCCAAAAGGAACAACTACTACCAATCAAAACATGAGAGGTATAGCATTAAAAAAGGCAAAGGAACTTAAACTAACTGCCGGAGAGATTGACGGAGAAACAGGTACTATTGTTTTCAATTTCAAATTGCGCGGTGAATAGTGATTAGTGTTTAGTGATTAACGTTTAGTGTAAGCACTCACGTAGAAATAGCAAAACATAATCACACTAATCACTAATATTTAATCACTACTTAAGTTTCTTTTAGCTGTTTTTATACTACTAGTAATCAATTTCAGTAATTCAATAGCTTCATTGTTGATGCTTTCAAATTGTACTTCGGTTATGTAGTTGGTCTCTTTTAATAACTCTAACCAAAACAAAGTTTCATTAATTTCCTTTTGTGCAATGGCTAACTTATGTATGAAATCGGGTTTACTTTCTCCAAATGATGCTTCACGAATGTTTGCTCCAACAGAAGTACCACTTTTTAAAATTTGCTTTGACAATACATATTCTTTATGCTCAGCAAGCAGGAACTTATATAAGTTGACTATCCTAATGGCAAAGGCTAGACTCTTATCTCTTAAAATACTATCTTTCATAAATATCTTTGCCCTTAATACGGCAGTCCAACAATACTACGCTTTTAACCGTTGCTAGCGATTTATAATTAGTTGCCGTAACTAATCACTAATCACTAAACACTAATCACTAGTAAAATGACTTATTCTCAAACAATAGACTACCTCTTTAATAAACTTCCAATGTATAGTCGCATTGGGGCGGCGGCTTATAAAACGGATCTTACCAATACAATCCGTTTGTGTGAGGCATTGGGTAACCCACATAAACAGTTTAAAAGTATCCATATTGCAGGTACCAATGGAAAAGGTAGTACCAGCCACATGCTTGCTGCAATTCTTCAAACAGGTGGCTACAAAACAGGACTGCACACTTCTCCTCACTTGATTGATTTCAGGGAACGGATAAAAGTGGATGGTGTTTGGTGCGAGGAACAGTTTGTGATTGATTTCACCCAACAGGTAAAGCCATTGATTGAGGAGATTGAACCGTCCTTCTTTGAGTTGACGGTAGCAATGGCATTCTCTTATTTCGCTGCGCAAAAAGTGGACATTGCCGTGATAGAAGTGGGCTTAGGCGGCAGATTAGACAGTACCAATATCATCACGCCCGAACTAAGTATCATTACCAATATCGGTATGGATCACATGAATATGTTGGGTAATACACTTACCGCAATTGCATACGAAAAGGCAGGTATCATCAAGCCCAATATCCCTGTGGTGATTGGGGAATATCTATCGGAAACAAAGCCTGTCTTCATTGATAAGGCTGCCAAAGAAAATGCCCCGATAATCTTTGCGCAAGCGGAAAGAACAGTCTCCGACTTTAAAACGGAACCTCACCTGCTTACGGTAGAAGTGGCTTCTAAGCATAAGGATGAACATGAGACTTATCACCTCGATTTACCGGGCATCTATCAGACAAAAAACTTATTAACGGTATTGGAAGCCGCCCATCAATTACACATACAAGGATTTAATACGCCAACCCCCACTGTAAAAAAGGCTTTAGGAAGTGTAAAGAAGCAGACAGGACTGCGAGGAAGGTGGGAATTGATTGATAAAAACCCCGACACCATTGTAGATGTTGCCCACAATGAAGATGGCATGAAACAGTTGGCCGAACAACTGGAACTGTGCAATTATCGTCACCTACATATAGTGATTGGTATGGCGAAGGACAAAGAGATTGGGAATGTATTATCGCTATTGCCCAAGTTAGCCACCTATTATTTTACAAAAGCACAACTTCCACGCGCCTTGGACGAACAACTGTTGCAACAACAAGCCACCCACTATCAGTTGCAAGGAAAAAGCTACCCAACAACCCATGAGGCATTAATTGCCGCCAAAACAAATGCGCATAAAGAGGACTTAGTATTGGTATGTGGAAGTGTATTTGTGGTGGGGGAGGTGATATAGGAAGCTATCTGAATGCTAGAAATAGTTTTTCTAGTAGAATACGATGAAAAAATTCATTCAGACACCCTGCTTTTTCAGTAATAAGGTTGTGTCTTAAAGTCATTATCTTATTACATCTAATCTCGCTTACTATATTCAAAGGGATAGAAATCATAGAATCGAGGAGTAGCAACGAAAACATATCTCCTCTTAGTCTCGATGTGATAGGACAAACCATTATGTCGTTATCCAAACTGTTACTTTCGGCGTTACTTACAATCATTACGGGGCGCATCTTTAGTTTATCTAGCTTATCAGACAATGGAAACTGTGCCCACACTATATCAAACTGATTGTAGTTTGCCATTTTCTTTTTGTTGTTGATAGATGCCATCCCAGATGTCTTCATCCTCGGTTTCCCATGCCTGATTCATTGCTTGCAGGCTCAATTTATGCCAAAAGTCATCATTGGTTTCTGCCTTTATATTGTTTTCTGTCAATGTATCAACCTTCGACAGCCATTCGTACACCACTTTACGTTCAAGCGAAGGCAATGTCTCTATCAAGGAGATAACAGCTTGTGCAGTGGGGCGTCTTTGCATGATGAAAAGTCTATTTATTTCTGTAAATATAACAATGTATTGGTTGGAATGCTGAAAGAATGTTTTCATCGAAGGAACACCCCACTGGCCTGCACCAGCAAACACAGTTACGGACTAGCTAGGTGCTGATAAACATATTTATATGATAGATATAAAATCAATTGTCATTTAATTAATTCAGTTTTTTGTGCTATCATTGTTATAAAATTTGCGGATTTTGTCCGTAAGGTGTCATAAAGTTATGATTCGTAATTAAATTAACTACCCCCCTAAAGGGAGAATTTTAGTCTACTCTTCTATGTCAATAAAAGTGCATATTAAAAATAGATTTAGACCCCTATTTCGCACGTGTTATGATTCTTGTTTTAGAATTTTAAAACATCTGCCTATAAATGTCACTATCAGAATCCAGTCCAAAAAATGTGGCTTTTTTGGAGACTTATATCAAACTCTATCAGCTATTCGTTTTTTTGAACAAATTGGCTTGAACTGCGAAGTAGACTGGGGAAAAAAATCACTTTACTTTGACAAAAAACATGGAGATAATGTTTGGGATTATTATTTCGTGAATTCAAAATTTTCATTTTCAAAAAAGACAAAACTTAAGCTCAATATTTCATATTCCCCCACGGCATACAATATTCGCAAATATGAAGGATTGTCCCAAAAGGAATCAGATTCTATAGTAATATCAAAATTTTGTAAAATGAAAGAAGAAATTAGTAATTCAATAAATAATTACATTGAAATGAATTTTTCAACTAATACATTAGGTGTTCACTATCGTGGGACAGATGCAATGGCTGGATACGAAGGAAGGAGTGCAATAGAAATAGATTTATTAGTTAGTGAAATAAATAATTACATTGACGAATATAAGGACGCTAAAATTTTTTTGGCTACCGATGACTATAAATCATTAAAAATTTTAAATGCCATCTATAAAAATCAAATGCATTATACAAACTCTTTGCGATCGTTAGACGGAATCTCTGTGCACGGACATTTTGATAAAGGAGTAAAGGGAAGCGGTTATCAAAAAGGATATGACGCATTGTTAGATGCCTTTCTGCTATCAAGATGTAATTTTTTAATTCATAAAGGTTCACAACTTGCCAAGTTTGCATTGTTAAAAAATCTTAGTTTAAAAAACATAGACATCTAAAAAAAGGGGGGGCTTCTGTATAGTTGGTGGAATTCTATCTAGTTTGTAAATATAATATGCATCGAATAGATTCACTCCACTTTTTAAGATGTTGGTGACTTAACTAGTACACACAATCATCCTTAGTAAGACTTGCGAATGGAAACAACTACAAATTGTAGAATAATAGCTATAAGAAGTTCAACAAAGGTTCTATCATTTGCACAGCTACACTGTTGCACTTTTGTGATGCATGAAAAAATTAACTAATCACAAAAATTTAAAAAAATGAGAACTCTAAGTATTGCTTTTTCGAACACAACATCAATTTTCTATTCAATCTTTAATTCTTTAAAGCCAACACAGTCAAAGAATAGTGTTGACTTTAAAGAACTTACTTCTAGGATTTATAAAGTTCAAAGAAGGGTAGACGGCCAAGCAGAATAAAATGAGCAGGTATTCTAGAGACAATCTAACCACTTTTGTCATAGATAAGTAAACTAGGTATCCAATTAAACAAAAAAAGCGACTTACTTTTTAGTAGTCGCTTTTTTTAATTACGTATATCGTCTAACACGTATCTAGTTACCCTTGAAAATAACCTCGCTGCTACCGCACGCGTTTTGCGTGTGGATTCGCTACAATAAATACATCTCCCAAATTATGTTACTAAACATTGACAAAATATCTGAGCGAATCCACACGCTACAAGCGTGCGGTAGCCCTAGTAGATATTTGCGAGTCACGTGGACTAGCTAAGCCAACCATATTTGCGTTGGGGTTGACGAGAATATAAATCAACCTAACAATATTATGGTTGGAGCCAACCCTACTTAAAATGAAGCTAACTATTTTACCGTTGGGGGCGACGAAACTATAACCATAAGAAACAATGACTGCATTGGAGGGTCTTATTTTAAAATCCAATAGAACATTTAGTCAATTGGCTTATTAAGTCAGTTATATGGATGGATGCATTTAAAAACCAACCTCTTGCCGGGTGTAACTTACTTTATCTATTATGTAATGAGCTTTGGCGGTTATGTAAGTGGGCTAAGTTTCCCGCTTAAAATATCTGCAGGTAGCTAGTGATAGTAGTTATGAGTTATGAAATATGAGTTACAAAAAGCCCTTGAAATATGTTTCAAGGGCTTTTTTAATGAATCAGGTTCCAAAGGTTACTACAAATAACCACCTATCGGTATTGTTATTTGCTGGTTTTCTTATTCCAAACCAACAACTTTCACAACACCCGCAAAGCCTCCCCTACCATTCTCGGCTTCTACCAATAGTGTTAGATTTCTACTATTCTTCCCCGCAGGAAAAGCAACTTTAAAGTCGCCATTCTCTGCATTGGTCTTTGTGCCAATCAATTGTTTATCCAACCACACTTCTACCTTGCCTGTTATCGATTTAAACAAAATCTGTCCTCCTTTTTCACCTTGTTCTGCATAGGGCTTGAAGGTTGTACGATACAAAGCATATTTTCCGTTATTAAATTTTTGCAACGTACCAGGCTTAATGGCCGACCAGGTGTTCATATCATAAGAAGCAACTTCCATATTGGCATCGGGTTTATCAGAATAAAAGGGCGAAAGCTTCCACTTGTCCAGTATCAAAGCAGGGCCAGACACCAACACCGAAGGAATTTGTTCCGCTTCTTTTACAGTTAAATGAATGCTTGCCAATTTCAAATTGCCAGACTTAGCGGTTAGTACCACATCGCCCGCGCTTGCAGCTTTACTTTGAATAATCACTTGCGCCAACCCATTATACAAGCTGTATTTATTGCCCTTTTCTGGATCGTGGTTGTTGTGGTTGCCGTTACCCATCCCAATGATGTTTGCTGGGCCGCTTATCTCAAATTCCAGAGGCAGGTTAGCTGTTTCCACAGGTCGTCCCTTTGCATCCAATGCCCGCACGGTAACTGGCAATGCATCCTGACCATCGCCTGCAAGGGAATTTTTATAAGGAATCAATTCAAGACTCACCGCATCACCAGTAGTTTCCTCTACAAAGTGAGCAACCTCTTTGCCATTTCTGTAGCCAATGGCTTCTAGCTTTCCGGGTTGATAAGGCACGTTGAAACTATTCATTTCATACTTATCTACCTTCTGCTCGCCAATAACTTTACCATTCAGTTTCAACTTAATGGTTTCGGCATTGCTCATCGCCATCACACGGATACTTTTACCGATGCTGTCTTTTGGCCAGTTCCAGTGTGGCACCAACTGCAACACGGGCTTTGTCTGTGGAAGCCATTGCGCCTGATGAATATAGAATGCCGTTTTTGGAAAACCACACACATCCATACAGCCAAAGCTACTACTTGCAGATGGCCACTCAAAAGGTTGTGGCTCGCCCCTGTAGTCGAAGCCTGTCCAAACAAAACAGCCTGCCACATAGGGCTTCTCATCAACTAATTTCCACGCTGACCGGTGTGTATTGCCCCATCCGGGTTTGTTATCATCATAGGCTGCCAACAAATGCTGCTTCTTATCATTCACATATTCGCCCCTGTTCATCAAACCAGAAACATCTTCTGAGCTAGTAATAGGCTTATTTGGAAACTGTTTGTGGTAGTTTTCATAAGCACCTTGCTGATAGTTGAAACCCACAACATCAACGGCATGCGACACATTGATGGGCGTAAAAAGTCCACCACTTTGTGCCGCAGTAACGGGGCGGCTCGTGTCTAGCGTCTTCACAACATTACTCATGCGGCGCACCATCTCATAACCGTTTTCGGTACCTTGCATCGGCTCCTCATTAAACACACTCCAGAGAATGATGCTTGGGTGATTTCTATCTCTTCGCACCATCCACTCCAACTGACGCTGGTATTCGGGTGAAACATTAAAGTTTCTGTTCTCATCCATCACCAGAATACCATTTTTATCACAGGCATCCAAAAACTCATTGGACGGGGGATTGTGCGAGCATCGGTTGGCATTAACGCCCATCTCTTTCAGCTTCTTAATTCTAAAATCCCACAAGGCATCTGGCACCGCAACACCAACGCCAGCATGATCCTGGTGGTTACATGTGCCTTTAATTTTCACCCATTTATCGTTGAGGAAAAAGCCAGAATCGGCACGGAACTGAATGGTACGGAAACCACAAGAAGTAATGAGGAGGTCAACCACTTTCTCTTTCTGAGTTACAACTGTTTTCACACTATATAAAGCGGGATTCTCCAACGTCCACAATTCGGGATTAGTAACTGAAAGATTTATTTTAGCAACACCTTTTTCTAGTGGATTAATGCTTGCCGCATCCGATTTTCCAGTGGCTATTACAGTACCATCACTCTTTGTAAGCCTCGACTCAACCACGAAACTAGCCGCATCTTTGCCACTATTCTCCACTGTAGCTTCCACAGGAACAACCCAACTACCATTTGCCGTTTTCACCGGGTGCGCAAAAACCCCATCGGTAATAATGTGCACAGGAGATTGCTTTACCAACCAGGTATGCCTATAAATTCCTGCTCCCTCATACCACCATCCTTCTTGCGTAATTGCATCTATGCGGATGGCTATATTGTTTAGGTCCTCGCCATACCTCGCCATCGAAGTAATGTCTATGTAAGACGAAGTATAACCACAAAAATTGCGGTGCATGATGGTACCATTTACCCAGATGGTGCAGTTGGTAGCAATGCCATCAAACTGAAGTTCTATATGCTTTCCCTTGTCGGAAGCGTTTAGTTTAAAGTTGCGTCGATACCATCCAATTCCTCTTTTTCGGTAGCCTTGAGTGGGGTTTTCGGTGCTGTCATACGCCGATTCTACAGACCAGTCGTGTGGCAGATTCAGCAAGCGCCATTTTGTATCATCATACTCTGGGTCGGCAGCACCCCATGCCTTTCCAGCTTTGGCATTTGGGTAACTCATACCCTGTCCTCTGATAATAGGGAAGGCAATATCACCCAAATTGAAGCGCCAACCATTGTCTAGCAATAGTCTTTCGTGCGGAGCAGCGTTAATTGTACTAGTGGTTTGGGCTGTTGTCAATTGACCAATCAGTATCCATACAAGCAGTGATAGGCAAACGTTTTTCATGAAGCTATTTTTCGTTGAGACGCAAAACTAAGTATAAAGTTTAGTAGTGTAAATGAGACATTTAAAGGAATGCGGAAATTAAACAATTAGCAGACCTAGTTCTATGTAATCATTAAGAATAATATCAGGACGATGTATGGCATGGGTTAATATTGGTTTTATATAGAAACAAAAAGCGGTCAACACTACCAGGTGTTGACCGCTTTTAATATGTAGCTTATTAAATTATTATCTGTTCATACTAGCCAGAAACTCTTCATTGCTTCTGGTGCCTCTCATACGTTTCAGCAACTCATTCATTGCTTCTTCAGGTTTCATATCATTCAAGAACAGACGCAGGATATTCATACGAGAAAGAACTTCCTTGTCTAATAACAAATCATCACGTCTTGTACTAGAACCCACCAAATCAATAGCAGGGAAAATACGGCGGTTTGCCAAACGTCTATCCAACACCAATTCCATATTACCAGTACCCTTGAACTCTTCGAAGATAACTTCATCCATCTTACTGCCTGTTTCTATCAAGGCTGTTGCAAGAATGGTCAACGATCCACCATGCTCTATCTTTCTGGCTGCACCAAAAAATTGTTTTGGCTTCTGCATTGCATTGGCTTCCACACCACCACTCAACACCTTTCCACTAGACGGAGACGTGGTATTGTAAGCTCTTGCCAAACGGGTGATGCTATCCAACAATATAACTACATCGTGCCCACACTCTACCAATCTCTTTGCTTTTTGCAAAGCCATTGCAGATACTTTTACGTGCTTTTCTGCTGGTTCATCAAAAGTGCTGGCTATAACTTCTGCATTAACGCTACGCTCCATATCGGTAACTTCCTCGGGACGTTCGTCTATCAAAACCACCATCAAATAACATTCTGGATGATTGGCTGCAATGGCATTGGCCACTTCTTTCAGCAACATTGTTTTACCCACTTTTGGTTGGGCCACAATCAATCCACGTTGTCCTTTACCTATTGGGGTAAAAAGGTCGATGATACGTGTGCTATAGTTACTAGGTGTGGTGAAAAGATTCAACTTTTCGTGTGGGAATAAAGGCGTAAGGTAATCGAAAGGAACACGATCCCTCACTTCATCTGGTCTTTTACCATTGATTCCATCAACTTTGAGAAGCGCAAAATACTTTTCGCCTTCCTTTGGTGGACGAACCGTTCCAACAACAGTATCACCTGTCTTTAGTCCAAATAATTTTATCTGGCTAGGAGAAACGTATACATCATCTGGTGAACTAAGGTAATTGTAGTCGGAAGAACGAAGAAATCCGTAACCGTCAATCATCATTTCCAAAACCCCTTCGCCAGTGATGATACCATCAAATTCTATATTGAAAGCGGGTTCTCTTCTGCTAGGTCTGTTTGTTCTTTCAGTATGTTCTACAGGTGCTTTGAAGATGTTCTCACCAGCCTGTTCATTTTCGTTTTCTACTTCAATTTCTTCTTCTTCCTCTTCCTCCTCATCACTATCGTCTTCGCCAATTTCTTTGTTTATTTCTGGAAGAGAAAACTTGGGCATTTCAATTTGATTGCTCAAATGTTCTGTTGCTTGCAACAACATCTCTGCAAGGCTCATTTGTGCAGCGTCAATTCCTTCGCCAAGTTCCAAATCGGAATAATCATATTCTTCTTCCTCTTCTACTTTCGCCTTCGGTGTTTCTTTTGCTTGTGTTTCCTTCACGCGCTCCTTCGGTGCTTCTTCTATTGCCGGAATCAATTCATCTGGCCTAGCATTCAACGGCTTGCGCTTACGTTTGCTAGTTGTTTTTTCTGATGGAGCTTCCTCGGCAGTTACTTCTTTTTCTACTGGTATTTCCAATTGAACTGCTGGGGGAGGAGGTGGCGGCGGAGTAGTAGCTTTCATTACCACGGATTCTTCTACACCATTCCTTGTATCTGTTTTGACAACAATGGGTTTACGAGTTCTTAGTTTACGAGGTGCTTCTTCCTTTTTCTCACTTTCCTGAGCGGCCTGAGCATCAACGATTTGAGAGATTAAAGCTTTTTTGGTAAGCTTTTTTACATTGGTAAGTTTTAATTTTTCAGCTACATCCAAAAGTTCTGGTAGTAGCAGATTATTCAATTGAGAAATGTCGTACATAAGTAAATGTTAATTAAAAAGCCTTTGATAGGGTACTTGGTGTATGAATACAGTATAATCGTATTAAAGTTAAGTTGAAATAAATCTTAATAAATGAAAATTTGGAAGGAGAGAAACTGTTAGGCTAGCTAGATTACTAAACAATGTTCAGCTTGTTTCCGCTGCAATGTTACAGTAAAATATTTAATACAAAAAAATATTACCCTTGATTTTTTTATTTTGGCTTTTGATAAACACAAATACTCCAATACTTTGGTCAAAGGAGCAAAACAAAAAAGGACGACTAAAATTTCATTTTCAGTCGTCCTTTTTTATATTTCAAACGTATTCTTACTATTTATTGTCCTTGTGTTCTGCGTTGTAATGCTTTTCGGCTTCCTTGGCTTTTTCGAAGTCAAGAACGACTCCATTAATACAAAAGCGAAGTCCTGTTGGCGGTGGACCATCATTAAAAACATGTCCCAGATGTGCCTTGCATCTGCCACATTGTGTTTCTGTTCTGCTCATCCCAAAAGAATTATCCGGTGTATAGATGATGGCGGCTTTGCTGATGGGTTCATAGAAACTTGGCCATCCACAACCACTTTCAAACTTTGCATCACTTTTAAACAAAGGGTTTCCACATGCGGCACAATAGAAGGTTCCTTTCTCCTTAAAATCCTCAAACTTACTGGTGTAAGGACGTTCGGTACCTTTTTCCCTGGCAATATGATATACTTCGGGACTCAAAACTTTCTTCCACTCCTCTTCTTTCAAGGTTACTTTACTGCTATCCGTTTTTGAATAAGCAGGATTTGCTGGCTTAGAATTATCCATATTATTTACTTTATTTTTACTTGTTTGAGAATAACAACTTTGTAAAAGCAAAGTTGCGGCTATTAAAATCAATGATACTTTCATGTTATTATTATTTTCTTTCTTAACCTCCTAGACGCCCATAGTTGCTTATCCTTACAAATTAACGTAACTAGTCTTGTTTAAGTTTTGTTAAACCAATTTTGATTGCATTTCCTATATTCGCTGCTCAAAATTCGCGTCTCGCAAATGTTCAACATTATATTGTTTGGCCCTCCGGGCAGTGGCAAAGGCACTCAAAGTGAAAAACTAATTGCTAAATACAACCTCAAACATCTTTCCACCGGTGATTTATTAAGAAGCGAAATTGCTGCGTCTACGCCACTAGGATTGGAGGCTAAGAAACTGATGGATGCTGGTCAATTAGTTCCAGATGAAGTAGTGGTAGGAATGATTAGTAGTGCATTGGACGCAAATCCTCAGGTGAATGGATTTTTGTTTGATGGCTTCCCACGTACTACCGCCCAGGCAGAAGCATTGGATAAGTTGCTGAAACTGAAAGGAACTGAAATAGGTATTGTGCTGGCATTGGAAGTGAGTGAAGAAGAGTTGGTGAAAAGATTGCTGAACAGAGGGCTCACTAGTGGACGAAGCGATGACACCAACGAAGCTGTTGTAAGAAACAGAATTGTAGAGTATAAAAATAAAACATCGATAGTAGCCGATTATTACAAACCCCTCAACAAAGTAAAAAGCATTAAGGGAGAGGGTACGCTGGAGGAAATATTTGAGCTACTGAGTAAAGAGATAGATAGCAAGCTTGCTTAAAATTAGCTACCAAAGCAAACTGCAAATGAAGGAGACCCCCACTGAAACATCAGGTTGGGGGTTTTTTATTTAATGCAATAAAAGAGGGCAGGTGGTGTGGCTTCGCTTTGCTCAAAGCATTCTTTATTTTAGGCTTACCCTTACCCAAATAGTCTCTCGTTTTGTGAGATGAATGACTCGGAAAAGGCTATTTGAGATATTGAAATAAATTAAACGGTGTAACGAATCATTTAAATGATACACCCTATAAAATAAATGGTGTAACAAATAAATTAAGTGATATATCATATAAAATAAACGGTGTATCATTTAAAACAGATGACATACCGTTTAAAATAAATGACGCACCGAATAAATTAAATGATACATCAAATGAAATAAAAGGTACACCCTATTTTTTGAAACCCTGTCAGGTTTGGGAGACTTGACGGCTTTAAACCACCCGATATGCCGAAAGAAAGTAGATTTATTCTGTCATTACAAGCGGCTGCCCAGATTTGGCAACTTTTTAAAAGTTGCCAAATCTATTCAACGGGTTTAAACCATAGGATATGCTAAAAGAAAGTAGATTTGTGGGTGATGGGAACACAACTTAGTGTTACTAATAAATTTTTAAAGATGAGTTTAAATAGAAACTGGGTTAGTTATAAAATACTCTCCATCATTACGCTTCTTTTACTATTTCTTAGGTTCGGTCAAATACTTATTGTTCAATCTGCTATTATTAATGAACTAATTTTAATTCTAACATTTGGATGCCTTTTACTTCTATTACTAAAATCAATTTCCCTTTCTAATCCTTTTCTAAAACTGTTTTCAACTTTTGCTACCGGAATATCATGCTTGATAGTTTTAGTTTGTATTCCTTGTGGCTTCTTTGGAATTATATCTAAGGACAAGGGAATACTTGAATGCATTAATGAATTAAAATGTAATAATCAATCAATAAAAGTTTACAGAAAAAATGGTGGTGCAACAACAGATTTTGGCGTCATGATTAGGGAAGAAAAACAAATCTTACCTAGATTATTGTATGTAAGAACACTTTTTGATAAATACCATTTAGATACAATTGGTATTAAAGTAGTTGAAAAGAACAAGTTGCAGATTTTAGATGTAAAGAACAACGATAGCATTATGGCCGAAATAACTATCGGCAACTAATTCCTTAGCCACCCGATATGCCGAAAGAAAGTAGATTTGTTCTGTCATTACAAGCGGCTGCCCAGATTTGGCAACTTTTAAAAAGTTGCCAAATCTATTTAACAGGTTTAAACCACAGGATATGCTGAAAGAAAGTAGATTTGTGGGTGAGGAAACTAAATAATAAAAAATATGAAAGCATTGCTTATTACATCGCTTACAGCTGTAGGAATATTTTTAACCTCTTACTCAATTGATAAAAATAAAAAGGTAGTTTCAATCCAGTTATTAGATACAGTAGTAAACGTCAATCCGTTTCTTACAAAGACTATAGAAGATACTCTAAGAATGACAACAACTTATCAAATAAAATCTCTTCGCCTCTACTATAAAAATAGAAATTATTTTTTTCAAGAAAAAGATGGTGTTTGCAAAAAAGAAAAGAATTCAATTAGAGTTTATTTGGAAGAAAATATTGGAAATACTACTTTTAATAGAATGGATTTGAGTATAAAAAATGGAACTTATAAAGTAAAGGCGGAAGTAGACCAAGATGATGATAATCCTCATATTTATATCCCAGTATCTCAAAAGCTTACTTTGAACAAATCAGATTTTAAACAGGGTGATACAATGATTGGTGATATATCCTATACAGGAGTATTTAAATGGAGTTATCCAGAACAACATAATGATCAAATCTATTCTAAAGACACATTGTTTATAAATGGCAAATTTAAACTGATAGTAAAATAGCTTTTCGAAGTTGATAATAATATATACCTTCTACCCTACTAAAAATCTCCCCCTCCACCATAAAGCCGTTTACAATACTTTTGCGGCTCTTATTTCGATAATCATATATGGCAAATACAAACGAAACGGCAACTATAAACACCCCTTTAGGGGACGGGGGCAAATACGAAGCGGTGATTGGGTTGGAGATTCACGCGCAACTGCAAACGGAAAGTAAATTGTTTTGTGGTGACAGTGCCGCTTTTGGTGGTGCGCCAAACACGCATATCAGTGCCATCACCATGGGGCATCCGGGTACGCTGCCCAAAACAAACAAGAAGGCGGTGGAGTATGCCATCAAAATGGGACTTGCCTGCAACTGCGAGATTGTGAAAGACAATTACTTTGCCCGTAAAAACTATTTCTACCCCGATTTGCCGAAGGGTTACCAGACTTCGCAGCATACAACGCCCATCTGCAAAGGCGGTATTGTACCCATCACCACCAGTGAAGGCGCAAAGAATGTGGAGCTAAACAGGATTCACCTAGAGGAAGATGCGGGTAAAAGCATTCATGATTGGGATGTTGATTATACCTGTGTGGATCTGAACCGTGCCGGAGTGCCTCTGATAGAAATAGTGACTGAACCATGCCTGCACAGTAGCGAAGAAGCGTATCAATACGTGACGGAAGTGCGGAAGTTGGTGCAATGGATTGGCGTATGCGATGGTAACATGGAAGAAGGTAGCCTTCGTTGTGATGCGAATGTATCGATACGGTTGAAGGGCGAAAAGGAATTGGGCACCAAGGTGGAAGTGAAGAACCTGAACAGTATCCGAAACGTGAAGAAAGCAATAGATTATGAAATTGCAAGGATGATTGCCATTGTAGAAGATGGTGGAAAGATAGTGCAACAGACACGCAGCTTTAATGCCGACAACGACACTACCTTCTCGATGCGTGACAAGGAAGAAGCAAATGACTATCGCTACTTTGCTTGTCCCGATTTATCTCCTTTTCATTTGACGGATGAATTTATAAAGGGAATTGATGAGGCATTGCCGATGTTGCCGAATGAGTTGGCAGCACTGTATCAACAAGACTTTGGGTTAAGTGCTTATGATGCAGCACAGTTGTGTGATGAAAAAGAAACATCGGATTACTTCAATGCTGTAGCAAAAGAAAATACGAACTACAAGGCAATTGTAAACTGGATAACAGGGCCAATAAAGCAATATTTGAATGATAGTAACCTGAGCATTGGTCAATTGAAATTGCCAGCAAAGACATTGGGGGCATTGATACAATTGATAGATGAAGGAAAAGTAAACTTCTCGGTAGCGGCAACAAGGATATTCCCGGTTTTGTTGCAAGGCGACAAGCAACCTTTGCAAGTGGCAGAAGAATTGAACCTTTTGCAAGTAAGTGATACCAACGAACTAGAAGGTTGGGTGGATGAAGCCATCAGCAAGATGCCCGACAAAGTAGCAGAATACAAAAAAGGCAAGAAGGGATTGATAGGCTTGTTTGTAGGCGAAGTAAAAAAACTAAGTAAAGGCAAGGCAGATCCCAAAGTGGTGACGGAGTTGTTGCAGAAGAAATTGGGATAGTCTTTACCACATAGACACAATAGGCATATAGTTTTTGGGTTAGTTTACATAAGAACAAATAGAATGTAGTTTGCTTTCCAAATGGTCTATGTGAACTAAAAGTGAAACGTCTTCTTCCTTACTTTTTCTATGTTCCTATGCGCCTATGTGGTAATTTTTAAAAATAAAGAATGAGATATTTAGTAATATTAATTGTGGTGATGGTTGTTTGTACTAGTTGCAAGAACAAGAGCAATTACTTTGAAATAAAAGGGAAGATTCTGCATGCAAAGGGGACAAAGCTTTCGTTGAAGCAATTGGTTATTGGTAACCAGAATCCTGTTTTGCTGGATACTGCTACCATAAACAAAGATGGCAGCTTCGACTTGAAAACCTTTATGCCTTTCGACCAAGCTTTGTTTGTACTGAGCATAGAGAAAGGACCAGATGTTTATCTGATAAATGATGTGCCTAATATCAATCTGAATCTGGACATCGATCATTACAAGCAATATACTATTGAAGGTTCTCCTTCCAGTAAAGAATTACACAGTTTTCTAGATGCTTACAGTACCAACTATCAAACAGTTGTAGAGAAAGTATCAGCGTATGATTCTATACAGAAAACAGAAGCTTCCGATAGTGTTGTACAGATTTATAAAGACAATAAAGAGGCTGCGTTGAAAACAGTAAATGATTTGATTTCAGCTAATGTTCAATCATCACTCAATCCTGCATTGAAGTCCTATCTGTTGGCAAAAGCTTTTGCAACCATGGATAAAGCAAGCATTGCTAAGCTACTTTCAGCTACTAAAGAACAGTATAAAAACTATACGCCTATCAATTTCTTAGATAAGATAATTACCCAGCAATTAAAAGAAACGCCTGCTCCTTATGCCTTGTTAAATAAGCAAGCACCCTCTTTTTCAATGACTGATAATTACAACAGGCCGTTTGTTTTAGATAGCTTGAAAGGGAAATATGTGCTGTTAGATTTCTGGGCAAGCTGGTGTAAGCCTTGCAGAGAAGAGAATCCGAATGTAGAAAAGGCCTATCGGTTATATAGGAAAAGAGATTTTACCATCATCAGTGTTTCGTTAGATTCGAATATGCACGAATGGAAGAAAGCATTGGATGATGATAACCTGTATTGGCAAAATGTAGCTGACTTTAAAGAATGGAAAAGTCCTGTTGTAGATAAATATAAAATTACTGCACTACCTTTTAACGTTTTACTAGATACTACAGGAAAGATAATAGCTGCCGATTTGAGAGGCCGGGATCTGACGATGAAACTGAATGAGGTTTTGCCGAAAATAGATAGTAGATATTAGTTATTAGATATAATCTGGCGTATAACTTGCCACGTAAAACGTACAACTCAAAAGTATGTCACTCACCATCACACTCATACAAACAGATTTAGTTTGGGAAGACATAGATTCCAATCTTACTTTATTGGAGGAGAAGATTGATGCTATTTCTACTAAGACAGAAATCATTGTGCTTCCAGAAATGTTTAGTACGGGTTTCTCGATGAATCCAGAGAAAGTGGCAGAGACCATGGAAGGAAAGGCTTTGCAATGGATGAACCGTATTGCAAAAACCAAAAAAGTCATACTAACAGGTAGCCTTGCCATCAAAGAAAACGAACACTACTATAACCGATTGATATGGATGCTTCCCAATGGACAGTTTAGTTATTACGACAAGCGACACCTCTTTGCTTTTGCTGGGGAAGATAATCACTATACTTCTGGGAATAAACGACTGATAGCACAAGTAAAAGGATGGAAAATTAACCTACAGGTTTGTTATGACCTACGTTTTCCTGTATGGGCAAGACAACAACCTACCGATGAGCATGAGGCAGAATATGATATATTATTATATGTAGCCAACTGGCCCGAAAGAAGAAACCTAGCGTGGAAGACACTGTTAACCGCAAGGGCAATCGAGAATCAATGTTATGTGATTGGTGTAAACAGAGTGGGGAATGATGGCAATAACATTTATCATAGTGGCGATAGTATGGTCATCAATCCATTAGGTGAGACTATCTATACCAAAGCACACGAAGCAGATGTGTTTACTTTTACACTAGAGAAAGAAAGTCTTTTGTCAATCAGAAAACAATTGCCTTTATTGAAGGATGCAGATGGCTTTATTTTAAAGAGATTCACCACATAGCCACAGTAGGCACATTGTTTCTGTCATTTGTTTAAATAAGAAGGCATAGACAAAATAGCACTCTATGTGAACTAAAAGTAAAACACCTTACTATTCTTTTTCTTCTTCTATGTTCCTACTGTGTCTATGTGTTAAAACCAATTAAAAGCTAAGCAGCTTCGTGATACTTTCATGTAATCTACTCTTTGCCAAGAATTGATTTTCTAATTCTGTATTAAATGGAACTGGGGTATCCAAGCTTGCACAACGCAATACTGGCGCATCCAACATAGAGAAACAATGCTCGCCAATCCATGCAGCAATCTCTCCACCAATTCCGCCAGTAAGCGTGTCTTCGTGCAAGATTAAAACCCTACCTGTCTTTTCCACCGCATAACTAATACTTGTATAATCCAACGGAAGCAATGTTCTCAAATCCAATATGTTCAATGAAGTCTCTGGGTGTTGTTTCTGATACTCCAATGCCCAATGAACCCCTGCACCATAAGTGATAATGGTTATATCATCACCCTTATTAACCACATTGGCCTTGCCTATTTCTACTTCATAATATTCATTGGGAACATTGCCTGATACACTTCTGTACAATGCTTTATGTTCAAAGAACAGAACCGGATTGGGATCATTTATCGCTGCAATCATCAATCCTTTTGCATCAAAAGAACTGGAAGGATAGACCACTTTCAATCCTGGTACGTGTGTAAACCACGCTTCATTACTCTGACTATGAAAAGGGCCTGCACCCAAGCCTGCACCTGTTGGCATTCTTACAACCACTTCAGCTTTTTGTCCCCAGCGGTAATGTATCTTAGCAAGGTTATTGACAATCTGACTAAATCCTTCCGATACAAAGTCAGCAAACTGCATCTCTACCACACTCTTATATCCTTCCAAGCTTAGTCCTAATGCTGTACCAACAATAGCGCTTTCACAAAGAGGTGTATCACGCACCCGCTCCTTTCCAAACTCAGCCTGCAAGCCTTCCGTTACTTTAAAAACCCCTCCATAAGCACCAATATCTTGCCCCATCAACACCAGATTGGGATGTTTCTTCAATGACTGCTGTAGCCCTTGTTTTATTGCATCCAGAAAACGGGTTTGTGTAGTTGGTTTGCCAGTTAATTGCGTCTCGCTTGATACAATTGCCCAGTTCTCATTGTCGGTATGCTTTTGTGCATACAAATCACCTATCTCTTCAGCAATAGAATGCGTAAAGGTTTTAGGTTTATCTGCAATAGCCCATTCGCTATCTATATAACTCTTTATTTCTGTTCTAATCTGTGCAATCTGGTTCTCTGTTAATGCTTTTTCCTTCACTAAGAAGGCTTCGTAGTTAGTAATAGGATCTTTCAATGCCCATTCTTCCAGCAATTCTTTAGGGATATTCTTATCCATGCTAGACTCCTCATGCCCGCCCATCCTAAACGTCTTAAACTCCACCAGATAAGGCTTTCCATCTCTCAAGCACGCCTCTCTGATTCCTTTTATCGCATCATAAACCTGTATTACATTGTTACCATCCACATAGGCACTCTCCACACCATATCCTTTTGCTTTATCAATCAAATCCTCACACTTATATTGGTCTTTTATAGTAGTACTCAGTGCATATCCATTGTTTTCAATGGCAAATATCACTGGCAAACCCCACACTGCAGCCACATTCAGTGCTTCGTGAAAGTCTCCTTCGCTTGTGCCACCATCACCAATAAACGCCAAGGATACTTTGTTTTGTTTCTTTAGATTATAAGCCAATGCAACACCATCAGCAACAGATAAAGTTGCTCCAATGTGCGAAATCATTCCACAAATATGATCATCGGGGCTACCAAAATGAAAGCTACGTTCGCGGCCTTTGCTGTAACCCTCTTTGCCGCCTTGCCATTGAATAAAAAGTTTGTGAAGTGGTAGGTGTCTGGTTGTAAATACGCCTAGGTTTCTGTGTTGTGGCATTATCCATTCGTCGGGCTCCATTGCAAGGGTTGCGCCAACGCTTATTGCTTCTTGCCCAAGACCACTGAACCATTTGGTTACTTTACCTTGACGATAAAGCACCAACATTTTTTCTTCTATTAATCTAGGGAGTAATAAATGCTTGTATATATCTATCAATTCCTGATCATAAAATCCTAACCGATTTAAATACATAGCAACCAAAGTTTAATTGCCACCAAATTAGGAGTATTTGTTGAAGAAATGACAGTATAGAAAATAAAAACGCCGAATTATTTTTAACAATTCGGCGTTTTGCACATTTTTATGTTAATTACTTAGTCCCGCTTAGCAAAACGGCTCAATAACTTCAAGATTTCTATGTATAACCAAACGATGGTTACCAACAAGCCAAATGCGCCATACCACTCCATATACTGAGGAGCGCCTTGTTCTGCACCACGTTCTATCATATCAAAATCCATCAATAGATTTAGTGCAGCAATGGCTACTACAAACAAACTGATACCAATGCCCAACGGGCTGCTGTCGTACATAAAAGGCATATTCACATGAAACATTCCAAGTATCATACTCAGCAAATAAAATATTCCAATACCTGCTGTTGCGGTGAAAAGAATGCTTTTGAACTTTTCGGTTACCTTAATGATTCTGAAGTTGTAGAGTAAGAACATGGCTATTGCAACACCAAATGTGAGTCCTACTGCTTGCATTACCAAGCCCGGGTACGTCTTTTGAAAAGCATCATTCATTATGGCAGAGATACCTCCCAAAAAGAAGCCTTCTAGAATGCCGTATAGTGGCGCAATGTATTGTGCCCAATTGGGTTTGAATATCATGGCAAAAGCGCAAATCATTCCTCCAAAAATTCCCGTCATCATAAGCGTCATCATCATTCCCTTACTCAAATCTTGATACAAATGCCAGGTGTACGCAGCACCACCAATTACCATCAGCAACAAGAAACCAAACTTGTTCATGGTTCCTCTGATGGTCATAGTGCCTTGCATAGAAGCCTCTGCGTTGGCGCTATTGTCAAATATTTTCTCTGTGAGGGTTGGGTTACCCGATTTAAATAATTCCATTGTCGTTTACTTTTTTAGTTACACAAATATAAATAGGCTGTTTTTGAAATAAGCGTTAAAATTTACTAATGACTAATTCGTCAGTAATGAATAACGTTCATGGAGGGTATTTATTTTAAATGATTTATGAATTGTTTGGTAATCTATAAGGGCGATTACTTGTTTATCATTGATATTACTGTTTTATCACTAGCGCTGAGTGCAAATCAGGATGCTCTTTCAACAGAGAAATAATACTTTTAGGGTTATTTTGTTAGTCATTGGAATAAAAAAAAGCAGCCACTAGTTTAATTAGTAGCTGCTTTAGTATTTGTGGGCCCACCTGGGCATGATCCAGGGACCCCCTGATTATGAGTCAGGTGCTCTAACCAACTGAGCTATAGGCCCGGACTGAAGAATATTCCTCTTCAGTTTTAAGGAGTGCAAATATATAGAAATCATCACATTCACCAAACCATTATTCTATTCTTGCTTATTTTATTCTTAAATATGTAATTAGCCCACTACGCTTCCCTTTATTTTTGTGGGATGAAAGCAATTAAAAACATCATATTCGACTTGGGCGGTATCTTCCTTAACCTCAACTATCAGCTTACTAAAGACTTATTTATTAAGTATGGGGTTGTTGACTTTGATGAATTCTTTACGCAGCATCATGCCAATACTCTTTTTGAAGACTTAGAAAAGGGAAACATCACTCCCGAGCAATTTTACGATGCCTTTAGAGCAGAAACAAAGACAGATCTCACCAATGAGGAAATAAAAGAAGCCTGGAATGCGATGCTAGTATCGTTTTCTAAAGAGCGGATTGATTGGCTGATGAAGATTAAAGACAAATACGATATCTACCTTTTCTCCAACACCAACCAGATACATTATGATGCTTTTATGAATCTATACAAGAGAGATTTGGGTACTGATGATTTTAATTTACACTTTATAAAACCTTATTATTCTCATGAAATGGGCTTGCGTAAACCTTATGCAGATTCGTTTTTACACATATTGGAAGAACAAGGACTTATTGCCGATGAGACTTTATTTATAGATGATACCATCAAAAACATAGAGGCAGCGCAGTCACTCGGGTTACAAACAATTCATTTGGTTGCACCGAAGACATTGTTAGATTTGGAACTGTAGCGCAGTAGAAAATGATAAGTGATAAGTCGTAAGCAAGAACCTAAACGCTATACTTACTTATAACTTACCACTTATGCCTTACGACTTTCCTTAACAGCTTATCTTATTTACCCTCAAAGCGTGTCTGCCACCTTCGAACGCAGTATGCATAAAGGTTTCAATCATTTCTTGTGCTAAAGGCAATGCCACAAAGCGTGAAGGGATGCAGATGATGTTACAATCATTGTGTAGGCGAACCAGTTTGGCAACTTCATTCTCCCAGCAAAGTCCCGCCCGTATCCCTTGATGTTTGTTTGCGGTAATAGCAACTCCATTGGCACTACCACAAAATAAAATACCAAAAGCAGCTTCTCCACTCTCTACACTATGCGCTGTTGGATGAGCAAAATCTGGATAATCAACGCTATCTAAAGAGGTGGTTCCAAAATCTTTTACGATAAATCCCTTTTCTTTCAGCCATTGTTTTACGGCTTTCTTATACTCAAACCCTGCGTGGTCACTACCGATGGCTATTGGTTTTCTTGTTGTCTCAAATACTGTCTTACTCATAATTAATAAATTGATCGTTCTGCGGGGCGAAAATAAAAGAATTTAATCACCCCCTTTCCTTTTTCCCAATCAGTCCTTCGATAATTGATGTCACCAACGAAACAATGATGCTAAACATAAGTGCTGCCCACCAATCTCTTACCCGAAAGCCATGAACTATCTCTGAGGTCCATTTAACTATCAAAACATTGATAAAAAGTAAGAATAACCCAAATGTAAACACCGTAATTGGTATCGTTAGAACAATCAGGATGGGTTTAATAAAACTATTTAATAAACCCATTACGGCAGCTACCAATACAGCTGTAATTGTATTGTCTACACTAACGCCACTCAATAAAAAAGCAGCTACCAATACAGCTACAGAGCTAACCAACGTTTTTAAAAGAAATTTCATGTTGAATAATTTGATGTTGTGAGACTGTAAAAATAATTGTTTATGCCCTCGGTCTTACATACAATTTGAGACATTCTAGCCCACATAAAAAGACTCCCTATGGTTTTTAAATTAATAAACCTTAATTATAGACCCACTCTACAAACTAAATCTGCTACATTTGAGGGGGTTTATAACCAATAAGCAGCACAGAATTGGTAAATAACATCTACTGTTTTATCTGAAGAATATAATATGAATAAGGTTTTAGGCTTGGTGTTTTGTTTGGTATCAGTAATGACAATCGTTGGTTGTCAGAAGGATTACAGTGTAGAAAATAATCAAACGCTAATTGTTATACCTCCCATCACTACTCCAGCAACTGGTAGCCTTCAAGACGAGTCCGGCGATTGTTATGCAATTACAGTAAATGGTGTCTACACACAAGATTCCGCATTAGGCTCTCAAAATTCTATTACCGTCATTGTAAATTTTACCAAAACAGGGGGGTATAAACTACATACTGATACTGTAAATGGTATCTGGTTCTCAATGGATTCGACTGTTACCTACAATACAGGAATAAAAAAGATTACTCTCAAAGGAAATGGCACTCCAACAAAATCTGGTACTTCTTATTTTAATGTTTTCTATCTTAATTCATTTTGCTCTTTCAGTGTATTGACCAATCGGTTATCTAGGTCCGAAAAAGACTATTTTCCTATGTCTCTCGATAGTCATTGGACGTATGATACTGTTTTAAAAGCGAGTCCAAAAGACACCGTTCGTTATACAGTAACTAAAAATACTCAATTGGTAAATGGACTACCCTACACCTTATTTTCATCCTCCAAGAAAAGTGATACCCGTTACTATTACAAAGACTATAAAGGTCACTATTATGAATACACAGATATCTTCTCTGGATTTTCTATTCCAAGATTTGAGTTCTTGTTTTTAGATGAAACAAAGAATGTAGGTGAGTCTTGGCAAACAAAAACATACAATGGAACATTCCAGGGAGCTCCTGTGAGTGTTAGCATCACAACCACCGTTATGGAAAAGAATGTTTCTTATACGTTGTCTAATAATCAAACCCTTGACAATGTAATTCACTTAAAACAGACTGTTACATTCATACTTAGTGGGCAAGATCAATCTGGTGCCATTCTTCCAAATGACGTCTATTATGCAAAGAAAATTGGGTTGGTTAGCTACGCTTCTCCCTCTGTAGACATTTACAGAATCGGAAGAAACTGGGTTGTCCAATAAGCCTACTTCATCAGAAGTCTATTACTCCGTTCAGCCATTCGCCATCAAACGTGGCATTGTATTTTTTGTAGAAATTGATGGCTGGTTCATTCCAGTCCAGTACTTGCCAGCACATCCGCTTGAAGCCTTTTAAATTGCACTCTTCAATCATTACTTCAAAAAGTAACTTTCCTATTCCTTTTCCGCGCATGGTTTCTGTCACAATCAAGTCTTCCAGATACAACGATTGTCCTTTCCAAGTGCTATATCTAATGTAATACAAAGACATCCCCACAATATATTCTTCACCGGCTTCAGTAGTTGTTGTTGCTACATAAGCCCACCAAACAGGATTCTTGCCAAAACCACTCTCCTCAAAATGCTCTAGTGTAACCGTTACTTCTTGTGGGGCTCTTTCATATATGGCTAGTTCTTGCACTAGTTCTAATAGTCTTTTGCAATCTTCCTTTAGCGCCCTTCTCAGTTTAACCATATACTTAATATTTGAACGCAAAAGAAGGAAATAAAGTTTATATACCCCTTCTTCAGAATTAGTTTGAAACCCTTCTATTCCTTTATAGCAGCAATCACCCGTTTATCTAAGGGCGAAACAGTTTGCTTAAAGAAGTGGGTAAGCGTTCCTTTTTCATCAATCAAATACTTACAAAAGTTCCAGGTAGGCTGTTTACTACACCATCCATTTTTGGCAGGATCTGTTAGCCATTGGTATATTTCATTCTGATTTTTTCCTTTCAGCACATCCGATTTCTTCATCAACGGAAAGGTTACGCCATAGTTAAGTTTACAAAACTGACCTATTGCCGTATCATCATGTGGTTCTTGACCTCTAAAATCATTGGACGGAAAAGCAACAATCACCAACTTATCACGATACTGTTTGTACAACGATTCCAACTCATCATATTGTGCTGTAAAACCACAATTGCTTGCCGTATTCACCAGCAAAATCTTCTTTCCCCTAAACTGTTCCAATGAAAAGAGCTGGTTGTTATTGGCCATCACTTCTATACTATAAATAGGTATAACTGGCAAAGTATGATGAGAATTTATAAGTGACGCATCTTTTGCGGGCATCCACTTGTCTATTAACATGATAAAGGGGTAAAGAAACTTTAGGATGTATTGTTGTATCGTCATTGTGTAGTTCGTTGTTCTTTAAGTAAACATCAAAAGGCTTATAAAGTTTTTTCTCATTAGTTCACTTGGCTCATTTATAAGTCCTTCTCTCTGCCAAACCCTTTACCAGTCTGAATTCTATTGCTTGTTTGTCGATTCTCCAAATGCTTGTTAACAATTTAGTATTGTTAATTTAACATTGGGTTAATATGTGCTATGGAGTTTTGACAAACTTTAATAATGGAAAGAAGACAAGTTGAAGTGGTTGTAATGAGTGATTTACACTTAGGAACCTACGGATGCAATGCCAAAGAAATAGTCAACTACCTAAAAAGTATCTCCCCCCAAATACTTATTCTCAACGGCGACATCATTGATGGATGGCAGTTTAAAAAGAGTTATTTCCCTGTGGCGCACATGCAGGTGATAAAAGAAATAATGAACCTGTTGAGCAAGGGAACCAAAGTAATCTACATAACCGGAAACCATGATGAGATGATGCGTCGTTACTCCGACTTGCAGATAGGCGATTTTCAGTTGACAGACAAGTTGGTGATGGAGATAAATGGCAAGATGACCTGGGTTTTTCATGGAGACGTGTTTGATGCGACCACCAAAGGAAGTGCGAAACTATTAGCTAAATTAGGCGGACAAGGGTATGATTTGCTGATAATGATTAATAGTTTCATCAACTGGTGCCTGAACCTGATGGGCAAAGAGAAGATGAGCTTTAGCAAAAAGGTGAAGAATGGGGTGAAGAAAGCGGTGTCCTGGATTGGTGATTTTGAGCAGACCGCTGCCGAACTGGCTATTGAAAAGAAGTATGACTACGTGATTTGTGGTCACATTCACCAGCCACAAAAAAGGGTTGTTACGACGGATAAAGGAAGTGTTACGTATTTGAATAGTGGCGACTGGATAGAAAATCTAACTTCTCTGGAGTACAACAACAAGGAGTGGAACATCTATCAATATGACAGCAAAGATTTTGTTACACCAACGGCTCCTGTGGTTGCGATGGAAAAGAGACTGCCTAAGCTGAATGTAGTACCCGATGAAGTGTTGTTTTTCAAGTCGATGCCTTCCCTTCAAAACACCATTAAAGTATCTCTACAATAAAAATTTATGCGCTACATAAATAAAAATTTGAGGATTCTATACGCTGTTCAGGCAACAGGAAACGGACATATTGCCCGTGCCATGCAATTGCTTCCCTATCTGCAACAGTACGGCGAAGTGGATGTTTTTTTGAGTGGCAGCAACAGTAACCTCGATGCGGCATTGCCCGTAAAATATAGAAGCAAAGGCTTGAGTTTGTTTTATGGCAACAGGGGTGGTCTGGATTACCTGAAGATGTGGAAAGAGCTAAAAATAAGCCGCATCTGGAAAGAAGCAAAGGATTTACCCGTTGAAAAGTACGATTTAGTAATCAACGATTTCGAAAGTATCACCGCCATTGCCTGCAAACTGAAAGGGGTGCCTAGCATTGGTTTCGGACATCAGGCGAGTTTTATTTCAGATAATACGCCCAAGCCTAAGAAAAGAGATTTTATTGGCGAATGGGTGTTGAAACATTATGCCACCGCTACCAGCTACATTGGTTTGCACTTTGATTCGTATGCCGATTTCATTTTTTCGCCCATCATCAAAGACAATATCATTGCCGCCACGCCTACCAACGAAGGGCACGTTACGGTTTATCTGTCTCATTACAGCGATGAAGTGGTGGTGGCTGCGTTGAGTAAATGCAAGGAAATACCGTTTCATGTTTTCTCCAAAAAGGTGAAGACGACGGAGCAAAAAGGCAATATTACCCTCATGCCCATCAGCAATGACGGCTTCAATAATAGTATGATTTCAGCTGCGGGAGTCATTACGGGTGCGGGATTTGAGACACCTGCCGAAGCTTTATATCTAGGCAAAAGGTTACTTTGTCTTCCCATTCGCGGACAATATGAACAGTTGTGCAACGCCGCAGCTTTGGAACGTTTCAATGTAAAAATCATCGATAAAATAGGAGAAGACTTCCATCTCTCCGTTCAAAAATGGTTGACAGGTTTGTATGCCGTTCCATTGGTATTGCATCAATCCACCCAAGAGATTGTGGATATGGTGATAGAAAAAGGATTGGCACAACACACCATCCATCATCAGCCGGAAGCAGGTTATTATCCGCATCCGCATGAAACGCTTTCATTGGCTTAGTGCTGTTTAGGCTTAATTTATACTAAAAAACCCCCTTGAAGCAATTGTTTCAAGGGTGTTTTTGTATGTGATAACGATATGTTTGAGAACAAATACAATTGAAACGGCTATTTTTGTGATTAAACACCTAACAATGAAAGTATTGGTTGACATTCCAGATAATAAAGTGCCCTTTGGGTTGGAAGTGCTACGCAGCCTTTCATTTGTGAAAGGGGTAAAGCCTATTTCGACAGCTAAAGCCCAGCTTTGGGAAGAGTTGCAAGAAGCTGCCAGCGAAGTAAGTGAACATAAAAAAGGAACTAAAAAACTTAAATCAGCTCAAGAACTATTGAATGAGCTATAAAATATTACTCACCAACCGATTTGAAAAAGAACTCAAGAGGCTAGTAAAAAAGTTTCCTTCTTTGAAAGAAGAGTTTGCTACGCTGATAGACGAATTGAATACAAACCCAACTTCGGGTACTTTTCTAGGTAATGATTGTTACAAAATACGCATAGCTATTTCTTCAAAAGGAAAGGGTAAAAGTGGTGGGGCAAGGGCAATTAGTTATGTATATATCGAATCCAATACCATTTACCTACTCACCATCTACGATAAATCAGAAAAGGAAGACCTTAAAACAAATGAACTAAAAGAGATGATTTTGGGATTGATGCTTTAGTGATTTGTATTAATAAAAACACCCTTGAAGCAATTGTTTCAAGGGTGTTTTTGTTGATGGAGGAGCGTTAAATATTGTTATTGTCAAATAATTCAGTTCTCTAATCTTCTACTTCACAAACACACCTAAAAGTCAGCCAATTACAAGCATCTTGATATGAAGTAGTGAAGTTTATATTTTTCCAAGAAGTAGAATCTTTCCAATTTCTTCCTTTAGCAACATTTTTTTCAGCTACTATTTCAGATAAATCATTCAAAAAGAAATACTTGTCACTATAATTATGTTTACCATAAATAGAGTCGTTAATACTTTGTGTAATACCCCCCCTTCCGCTAAAGTTTATGTTATCATTAAAAGAAAATTTGCTCGGCAAATGTGTTACCGCATACTCCCATTCTTCTTTAGTGGGCAGTCTATATTTTATTTTTTTATGATTATGGTCTCTCTTTGACTTTGTTTTGGTTGAAGAAAAATGACTCATTATCATAGCTGTACGCCATTGGCAAAAAGATTCGGCAGCTTGATAGGGCATATTTGTAATAGGGTAGAAATTATATGCAGGATTTTTAAGATATTGAAGAAAGAAAGGAGAACCAATTTCAGATTGAACTTTGTTTATGTCAATTTTATATCTGTCACTATCAGGATTCGGGGTAAAAACAACATTTTTTGTGAAAGAAAAACCATCATAGCCAAAATAGGGTAATAAATTAACGAGACTATCAAGTTGCGAAAAGTTGTATTTAGCATATTTTCTGTTATAATACTCATATTCTCTATAATGAACATTGCTTATAGGTACTCTATCAATGTATAAATTGTCTTTTAGCCAAATAGTTCCTGGAGGATTCTCTTTCTTAACGCTCTCCTTTCGTTGTGCAGTGCAAGAAAAGTGCACTCCCAAAATAAACAATAAGACGGCGTAGCAGCCTTTTCTAGTTTTTATTTTATTGATAATCATATCCTTAATTCGATTTTACATTTTGGTTCATCCCTTAATGATAACTCAAATATAAAGACAGTTTGGGGGATATTGACTACATCGTCCCCCAAAATGCTAATAAAAACAGCCAATATATACATGTATATGGTCAATATATTCATATATATATCCAATATAGAGTAGTATATGGCGAGTATATACATGTATATGGTCGATATATTCATATATATATTCAATATAGAGTAGTATATGGTGGGTATATACATGTATATGCTCAATATATTCATGTATATATCGTCCATATTCATGAATATATTGACCCTCCACCGACTGAAACCTTCCTCCTAGAAACTAATTGAAATTGCTAGTTGCAATAAGACTACTTTCAAGGAATTATTTTCATTTATTAAATTTAAAACAATGGCAGAAGTACTGATTAATTACTCAAGAACAGAATACACCGATTCGTTATTGGTGACGGAAGTGGAAAGTATTGAGACGCACATGGATGGCAACACCAACTATGTGTCTCCTTCGCCAACGATGATCGTACTGAAGGCACAGCGAGTGAAATTTCAGGCGAAATTGGCGTTGGCTCATAATGGCACGCCAACACAGACGTCTGACAAAAATGATGAACGTAAGATTTTGGAAGAGATGTTGCACACAGAAGGGGTGTATGTGCAGTTGACTAGTGGCGGCGATGAAACAAAAATTTTGTCATCGGGCATGCACACAGCGGCTTCAAAAGCGCATATTGGTGAGTTTGGCGTAGTGAGTAATTTTAGGGTATTGGTGCCAGAATCTGGTAATAAAGTAGTGTGTACCTGCGATAAAATGCCCAAAGCAGGCTTTTATGAAGTTTTGTACACGGCTGCTCCTGTTACTGCTGCCAGTGTTTGGGCATCGGAAACGTCCACCAGCAGTTCCATCGTGATTGATGGATTGCCAAGTTTTGTACCTTATGCCTATAAAATGGCCGCAAGAGGAGCTAGTAAAGTGAAGAATTTCTCTAACCCTATTGTAAGAGCAGCGAATTAATTGATAATTTATAATTGACAATGGATAATTGAGTTGATTGTTAATTAGAAAAGGGACTCAGCTATTTTAAAGTATCTGAGTCCCTTTTTCTTTTCCAAAGGTTTTCTAATTATCCATTGTCAATTATAAATTATCCATTAATGTGCGCCAATCCTTTTGAGCGGAATATGCTGAACAGGTGCTAATACCAACGGTATCTTTTCTATGGCAGTATCGCTCCAATCCAATCCAAACGCTTTTTTGTCGGATTGAGCAATCTTACTGATAGCAAAATAGGAGTTCAGAATGAAGCCTTCCTTGAGAGAGAATTCATTTTCTACCGATAAGAAACGTTGAATAATCACATAGCGGATATCGCCAGAAATGTTAAGCTTATTCAATGCCTTTTCATTTTCATTGGCACCCACATTCAATTCGTGATGCTCAACCATATCCTCCATTACCTTCTTAAACAATAAATGAATGCGAGGCTGAATACGGAAACCAAGCTTGAACTCGATACGGATAATCTTGTCGTGTTCAATTTCCTCAACGGTATATTCCATGGTGTACGGCTCATCTGTTCTATCGATATGTACAAACCAATAGACATCAGCCCTTTTAGGTCTTTTGGTGAGGATGGACTCCAGAACACGTTTTTCGATAGCCCTTTTATTGTTCGATTTAGAAAGATAAACCAAATGAGTAGCATATTTTGGCTCATCATGATTTTCACTCAACGTTTTTAAAGCAGGGATAAAATTGCTCAGGTTTTCGAAAATCAGGAACCTATTCGTAATCTTTTTAGCTTTAAACCAGATATACATTATAAATATCAACACAATCTCGAAGATTAAGAAAGGCCATCTGTTCTTTATTTTCTGAACATTAGCGAGGAAGAAAGAGAACTCTACAGTAACAAAAATCATCAAAATGAGGAAGATGAGTACCTGAGCCCATTTCTTCACAAACTTCATATAATAGAACATTAACAGGGTGGTCATCAACATGGCAACGGTGATGGAGAAACCATACGCCGCTTGCATCTTTCCAGAGTCCTGGAAGTAAAGCATCATGCCCACACAACCTCCCCACAACAACCAGTTGATGCTTGGAATATAGATTTGACCCCTGATATTGGTTGGAAACTTGATGGTTATTTTTGGCCAGAAGCCCATACTTACTGCTTCACTGATTAATGTAAATGAACCAGATATCAATGCCTGACTAGCGATGATGGTTGCCAAAGTAGAGATGATGATGCCGGGTAACAAAAACCAATGCGGCATGATTTCGAAGAATGGGTTTAGGGGTGTACTGCCATTGAAAACAAGGTATTTGTTGTGTAAGCTATCTTGCACCAACTCCTTGTTATCTGTCCAAAGTAACCAAGCAGCTTGTCCGAAATAGTTGGCTAACAATGAAATTTTTACAAATAACCAACTCATCTGAATGTTCTTTTTACCACAATGACCCAAATCTGAGTACAGTGCTTCTGCCCCTGTGGTACACAAAAACACAGAGCCTAGTATGAAAAATCCACCAATCTTATGATCGGATAATAACTCGATGGCATAATAAGGATTGATGGCAGCCAAAATTTGTGGATGATGTGCAATATTTACTACACCCAGATACATAATCATACTAAACCAGATGAACATGATGGGTCCGAATGAGCTACCGACCACCTTGGTTCCGAACTGTTGAAAGAAGAAGAGCAAGGAAATGATTGCTATTACGATACTGATGGTCAGTGTATTGCCGGGTACAATTATTTTCTCTAATCCATGAACTCCATTCAAACCTTCAATAGCAGAGGCAACTGAAATTGGAGGAGTAATGATGCCATCAGCCAACAATGTTCCTGCGCCAACAATGGCGGGGAAGTACAGCCAATGACGATACCGCCACACAAGCGCATAAAGTGAAAAGATGCCACCCTCGCCTTTATTGTCAGCCTGAAGCGTGAGTAAAATGTACTTGAAGGTTGTTTGAAGGGTAAGTGTCCAAAAGACACAAGACACACCGCCATAAACCAAGGCGGGATCAATTTTGTTTGTACCAATGATAGCACTAAAAACGTAGAGAGGAGAAGTTCCGATGTCACCGAAGATGATTCCGATAGTAACTAAAAGACCAGCAGCAGTAACTTTTTTCAAGTTGGGGTTCATAAATTCTAATTCAGATTAAAAATTCAAAAAAATCTTTAATCATACGGCGCAGCGCATAAGTTATTCCAATAAAATGCCATAGAGTATAAAATGATTGGGTGGATAATCGTAGCTTGATAAAAACCGTTGAAAAATTTATAAAAAATTTTTTCAAATCGGAGTGGGTAGATTTATGAACCACACCATTTTGAAACACTGTTTTTCATTTTGATATGGTTTGATTAAAAGTTTAAATAAATATTCGTTTATTTGCCAAGAATTATATTTTAAAAAAAATAATTTAAGGTGATTTAGCAATTTGGTTAAATTTTTTTCAAGAAAAGCTAATTTTTTTGAAACATATTACACCAAATTGATGAATTTACTAACGAAAGCTACTTTATGAAACTACTTTTTGACAGGCTTTAATTAACAAACAAAAACAATTATGCACCCTACTTCAAAAAAGGTTACAGCAGCAGGCTTACTGATCGCACTAGGAATTATTTATGGGGATATTGGTACTTCTCCGCTTTATGTTCTGAACGCCATCGTAAAGGGGAGAGCTATCACAGAGGAATTGATTTTTGGATCACTTTCTTGTATTATCTGGACGCTTACCCTTCAAACTACCATTAAATATGTAATTCTCACTCTGAAAGCCGACAACAAAGGCGAGGGTGGGATTTTTAGTTTATATGCGTTGGTGCGAAGGAGAAAAAGGTGGTTGGTGTTACCAGCAATGATTGGCGGTGCCGCACTATTGGCCGATGGCATCATTACCCCACCCATTTCTGTAACGTCTGCTATTGAAGGTTTACAACAATTGCCTGTTTTTCATGATATCGAAACCAAGACAATTGTGGTTATAGTAATTGGGGTTATATCTTCCCTTTTTGTACTCCAGCAATTTGGAACGGCATCTATTGGTAAACTATTTGGCCCATTGATGGGTATTTGGTTTAGCATGTTGGCTATACTTGGTTTGTCACATTTGGCAGACGACTTTAGTATTTTCAAAGCATTGAGCCCACACTATGCAATTGAACTACTTACTTTTTATCCTAAAGGTTTCTGGATATTGGGTGCAGTGTTCTTGTGTACCACAGGGGCAGAAGCACTGTACTCAGATTTGGGTCATTGTGGTAAGGAGAACATCCGTTATTCTTGGGTATTTGTAAAAATGTGTCTAGTTCTGAATTACCTAGGTCAGGGCGCTTGGTTGTTGGCCAATTATAAAAATCATGTAATTCCTCTTGCGGATTTTGATGCAGGCTTCAATCCATTTTTTGGAGTGATGCCACCGTGGTTTAAATTAATTGGGATTATTATAGCAACTGTAGCTGCCATTATTGCTAGTCAGGCATTGATATCTGGTTCATTTACCTTGATAGCAGAAGCGATGAGACTTAACCTATGGCCCAAAATGAAAATAATTTATCCAACAGAAGAGAAGGGTCAATTATTTATTCCTGGCATCAACTGGTTGTTGTGGGGAGGTTGCTTGGGTATAGTGCTTTTCTTTCAAAAATCTACCAATATGGAGGCCGCCTATGGTCTTGCCATTACGTTGTGTATGATTAGTACATCCATACTTTTTGCCAACTTCTTAGTGCGACATCGAACGCTTCCTATCTGGATATATTTATATCTAGCTGTTTATATCACCATAGAATGTTCTTTCTTAATTGCCAATCTGGAGAAGTTCCCACATGGTGGTTATGTTACCTTACTAGTAGGTGGCGGTCTTTTTTGGGTGATGTATGTATGGTTTAGGAGTCGTAAAATCAAGAATAGGTATATTGAGTTTGTAAAGTTGCAGTCCTACCTTCCTATGATAAAAGATTTGATGAAGGACGAAACGGTACCAATCTACTCTACTCACTTGGTTTATATGACCAGTGCAACCAATGCAAAAGAAATAGAGCATAAAATAATGTATTCTATTTTGAACATGAAACCCAAAAGAGCAAATGTGTATTGGTTTGTACACGTTGAAATATTGGATGATCCTTATTCTTGTGAATATTATGTAGACCAGATAGTGCCTAATGAAATCTTCAGGGTTGAATTCAGACTAGGCTTTAGGGTTGAACAAAAAATTACACTCATGTTGAAGCAAGTAATACAAGACATGGTTGCTGAAAAAGAAGTGAATGTTTTGAGTCGATTCCCAAGTTTAGCAAAAAACAATATTCCTGGTGACTACCGAGTGATTGTTATGGAAAAATTCTTGAGCAGAGATAATGAGTTGCCATTGTTGGAAAGAATAATTATGCGTTTCTATTTCTGGTTCAAAGAAATTAGTTTAAGTGAAGAAAGAGGCTTTGGGTTGGATACAAGTACTGTAACTGTAGAAAAGTTCCCGCTTATGATTTCTCCAGTAAGTAAGTTGAATTTGAAACGGGTTACCCACGCAATTCACCCACATGCACACCATTAAAATAAAAAAGTCCGGCATTAATTGCCGGACTTTTTTATTTAACTCATCAGGTTAAAATAGAAATTACTACCTCCCCCATATTTACTTTCCACGTGGATGGTGCCCCCTTGTGCTTCAATAAACTCTTTACTGATGGCAAGGCCCAATCCTGTTCCAGATTTGCTAGTTCCGGGCACTTGAAAATATCTGTCGAATATTTTACTGATGTATTTTGTCTCTATCCCTTTGCCATTATCTTTTACTGAGAAAGTAACGAGTTGCTCATTCTTATTAATCTCAATCACAACTTCTCCATTTTCGGGACTGTAGCGAATAGCATTCGTTAGAAAGTTTATTAATACCCAAGCTGTCTTCTCTTTGTCTGCTTTTACGTTTGGCAAATCTTCTGATGTTTTTGTAATAATCGTTATTTGCTTTTGCTCTGCTTGAACCTTTACAGCCTCAGTTGCATATTTCAAAATATCAAAAGGGCTGCAGAGCTGTATGTTCAGTTGGATATTACCGGTTTCAACCTGAGACATATTCAACAGTTCTCCGGTTATTTTTAGTAACCTGTTGCTATCGTCTTTAATACTTTCTACCAACAAAGCCTGTTCTTCATTTAGTGAACCAGTATTGGCACTCCTCAACAACTGTAAACTCATTTTTATGGAAGCAATTGGTGTCTTTAATTCGTGCGAAACCGTAGCAATAAAATTGGTTTTTGCTTCATTCAATTCGTGGAAAGGGGTAATGTTTCGCAATACTATCACCTCCCCAATGACGTTTCCTTCATTGCTCACCTTCAACACATCCTTGTTGAAATAGCTTTCCTTGTTGTCAGCGTAAATCTTCAATTCATGTTGGTCTTCATCTTGCAATAGTCTGCGCATCAAATCATTTTGCAGGGCAATGTCTGGTGCATATTGACCAATAATATCCTTTTCTTTCAGTGCCAAAACCTTTTCAGAAACCACATTCAAAAACAAGATGTTCTTATTTTCATCAAATCCAATAATGCCGTCACGCATTTGGTTGATGATGGTTTCAATCCTTCTTTTCTCAAATGTAATCTTTGCCAGATTGCTATTTTCATACTCGTCCAGCTTCTCTGTCATTGTATTGATGGCATCCGCTAGTTCCTTAAACTCATCTTCTTGATCCAGATGAATTCTGTTTTTATAATTCTTATTTGCAATTTCTTTAATCCCTTTTGCCAAGGCTTTAACGGGTGTAGAAATTACATCGGGAAAGTTGACAGTCAGCGTAAAGGAGATAATGGTGAGCACCGAGAAGATGATGGTCAGCCAAAAAATAGCACTACTAGCCGACTTCTGAGCATTTTCATTTTTTCTTAGGATGGCATTTTGGTTTATATTATTTATCCTTTGTATGTTGAGTAATAAATCTTTATACTTACTACTATCGCTAGGATTTCTTTTCAACCTCTCAAAACTTAAGCGCAATTGCTTGGTGGCATCACCTTCACCAAACTCGGTAATATTATTTTCTTGCTTTGCTAGGTTTATTTCAAAATCTGAAAATGCTTGCTTATTAACCGACAACTCATCCAAGTCTTTCAACATATTGTTGTCATAAACTAATGTTTCGTAGTTGTTTTTTAAAATATTGTTTGCATCACTGCTCAATTTGCTGATAGAAACTATGCCCAATATCCCAAACACCAATATTACGATGAAAAGGAAACCGATACCCACCGTCAACTTTGCCTTTAATTTCATTACGATAGTATTAAAATGTCAATTTCTGAGGCTGACAATTTATTTAATAATTGATTGAAAACTGCAGAACTCAATATCACATTCCAAATTGTAAGATGTGGTTTACCAATACAAATAGTCGTAATACCTTTCTGCTCTGAAGCTTCAAAAATACCCCTTGCAATGTTTTTATTTTTCAATCGTATAACTTCTCCTCCCAATTCTGCTGCCATCTTAAAGTTATTAATCAAATGACGTTGTTCGGCAAGTCCAATATTATCTCCACTTTCGCTTGGTGTCTGCACATATAACAAGAACCATTTGCTATTGTAAGAAGAAGCCATCCGCGCAGTTTTGCGAATAACCTTTTTGGCAATATCATGGTTGCTACTAATGCACGCCATAAAACGTTCGGGTTTCAGTTGGGCGTTTCTGGGTATTTCAATTTCAATTTTTCGTTCTACCTGGCTTGCCACTTCCTTCAATGCCAATTCGCGAAGCTGTAGAATCTTCTCGCTTTTAAAGAAATTATTAAGGGAAATTTGAATCTTATCCGGCGTGTAAATCTTTCCTTCTTTTAGTCGGATAATGAGTTCATCTGACGTTAAATCGATGTTTACCACTTCATCCGCCTGCTGCAAAACGCTATCAGGAATCCTTTCCGATACGCTGATGCCCGTAATGTTCTTCACTTCATTGTTCAGACTTTCAATGTGTTGGATGTTTACAGCACTTATTACGTTGATGCCTGCATCCAAAATATCCATCACATCTTTCCAACGCTTATCGTTTTTACTTCCCTCTATGTTCGAGTGTGCCAATTCGTCAACAATCACCACTTCGGGATGCAGATTTAGCACTGCTTGCAAATCAAACTCTTCCAGTTCCTTGCCTTTATAAAACAATTTCCTTCGAGGAACAATGGGCAGTCCATCCAGCAACTCATGTGTTTCCTTTCGGTTATGTGTTTCTATATACCCAATCTTAATGTCCACTCCACTCCTCAAAAGGCTATGCGCTTCTTGTAGCATCCGGTAGGTTTTGCCCACGCCAGCACTCATTCCTATATAAATTTTAAACTTTCCACGCCTGCTTTTGCGTATCAAGTCTAGAAAGTGTTCCGCATTATTTCTTACTTCTTCTGGCATACCGTAAAGTTATGTTTGAGCCGATTAAGAATGAATTAAAAGGACTATAATATTCTTTTGTAGACGGCCTAACTCATTTAGGGGGAGTCCTAACTCATTTAGGGGGAGTCCTAACTCATTTAGGGGGAGTCCTAATTCATTTAGGGGAAGTCCTAATTCATTTAGGAGGAGTCCTAATTCATTTAGGGGGAGTCCTAATTCATTTAGGAGGAGTCCTAATTCATTTAGGGGAAGTCCTAATTCATTTAGGAGAAGTCCTAATTCATTTAGGAGAAGTCCTAATTCATTTAGGCGACCACCTAATCCGTCCTATTACTTCAATTCATCCAAAGCAATGTTTAACTTCAAAACATTTACTTTTTCAGGCCCTAATATTCCTAATAAAGGCTTTTCCACATGTGCATTTACCAATGCAAGCACTTTATCGGGAGCGAGGTTACGTACTTTGGCAATCCTGTTCACTTGTACCAATGCACCCTGCACACTAATATTAGGATCTAAGCCACTAGCAGAAGCTGTAACTAAATCGGCGGGTATTTCTTCTTTTTTTACGGTAGGATTATGTACCAAAAAACTATCGATAGCAGCATCAACCCCTTTCAGATAAGCACTATCACTAGGGCCTTTATTGCTACCTCCCGAACCGGCGGCATTGTAGCCAACAGCCGAAGGACGGCTGTAGAAATATTTATCTAGTGTAAACTTTTGACCTTCATTGGCATAACCAACTACTTTGCCATTTACCGTTAACGTTTCTCCTTTTCCGCCCCCTGGCGCAAACTTAGCAATACCTGCTATCAACAATGGATACAGTCCTCCAAGGACAGCTATAAAAACTAGCGTAAGTATCAGAGCAGGAAATAGATGTTTTTTCATTTTATTTGTTTTAGATTTGACGAAAATAAATTTATGTACAGAAAAATAATCGATGTTGTGAATGAAGAAAACCTCTTCATTCAGCTTCCCAAAGAATACCTCAATAAACAAGTTGAGGTGATTGCCTTTGAAGTAGAAAAGACCAACGAAAAAATCGATAAGAAGAAGTTTGAAGAAGCAATGGCTTTCTTTAGTACTTTAAATGTTGACATGAGTAATTTTAAATTTAATCGTGATGAAGCCAACGAGCGTTAAATGTTTCCTAGATTCTAACATCATTTTATATTTAAATGAGAATGATGGAACTTATAAAAAAGACATCGTTACTAATATTTTACTGCCAAAGCCATTTGTTAGTAGCCAAGTAATATTTGAATGTCTTAATGTTTGTTTAAAAAAATTCAAGTACCCAAAGGAAAAAGCAATAATGTTTGTTCTTTATCTTTTTGAAACTTGCACTGTTGTAAGTGAAGAAAAAGAAACTTGCATACTAGCTCTTGATTTATTTTCAAAATATCATTTTCAGCCTTACGATTCCAAAATTGTTGCCTCTGCTTTAAATTCAGGTTGCAGAACCTTGTACTCAGAAGACATGCAAAATGGGCTTGTTGTTAATAATAAATTGACCATAACCAATCCATTTTTACAATTTAACTAAAACCAAATACCCACAATCATATCCAATAATTTAATCCCGATAAATGGCGCAATAACACCACCTACCCCATAAATTAATAGGTTTCTTCTTAACAATGCACTCGCACCAATGGGTTTGTAAGCCACCCCTCTTAATGCCAATGGAATGAGAATTGGGATAATGATTGCATTAAATATTACCGCAGATAAAATGGCACTTTCAGCACTTTTCAAATACATCACATTCAATGCTTGTAACCCAGGAATAGACACGATAAACAAGGCAGGAACAATGGCGAAATATTTAGCCACGTCATTAGCAATGGAGAAAGTAGTTAATGTACCCCGAGTCATCAATAACTGTTTTCCTATCTCTACTATTTCAATGAGCTTGGTAGGATCGTTATCCAAATCCACCATATTACCCGCTTCTTTTGCTGCTGCTGTACCACTATTCATAGCAACTCCTACATCTGCTTGAGCCAAAGCAGGGGCATCGTTTGTACCGTCACCCATCATCGCAACCA
>CANGFK010000003.1 GCA_947452925.1 Chitinophagaceae bacterium
AAAATAAATACTGTCAACAATGCCCACCATTTTCTTCCAAACATCGGTGGACGTAAGTCGAATCTTAAAATCAAGAAACGCAATAACTGTGTAAATAGAAACCCGAAAGTGATGCCTATTGCCAGCCTGCCATACATTACTCCCGTAAAGCTTTGGTTGGAAGTGAAACTATACAACAAAATGGATATCCCATAAGCCATCCATCCACCCACCTGACAACACCAATATACTAGCGACTTATTTTTCATGTTTGCGCAAAATTAAATGGATAGAATTGCTAATGAATTAAATTATTTATCAATGGTAAATATCAAGTCTATGAGGCAAATTTCAACTATGATTTATCTTTTCCTGATAAATCAAGATGATGAAGATGCTTGAATTTTTCTATTAGGAAGAAGTAAAATCAATAAGGCAAAAACAATGTCTATGAATAATAGAGGAATGTTGGAAGTGCTTCAATAAGTTAAGCAATACCCTCAATACGGAAGCTAGAATTGCTTTGAATTAATCTAAAACGGACTTTTATTAAGCAATAACTGCTTTGAATTAACTCAAAACTGACAGCAGTAACGTCATAATTCACGTCAACCCTGTCAGGGTTCACATGAATTATAGGATTTCTGACTTCTTTTATGTCATCTCTGATGTCAACCCTGACAGGGTTGACATCAGAGATGACATAATTCCCTTCAATTATTGAAAAAAGCAAGGGAGAAATGGAATAACTGCTAGCAGAGATGCAATTTCTCACGTGAACCCTGACAGGGTTGACGCGAGAAATTGCATCTCTCAAGCCAAAATAAGGTTCTTCGTAAGCAGAAATTGGCTTTAAATTAATTATTCTGATGGTAAGGAAAGCCAGATTAAAGACGGCAACTCGATTTTACTTTTCAATCCTGAACCAATCATAATCAGCATAGCCCGTTTCATAAGTTTTGCCGTGTCTGATGGCGAAAATGCCCACTTTAGAACCTACCCATTTACCCTTTTTAGCCTCAAATGGTTCCCCAACTGGTTTAAAGGTTTTACCATCTTCACTATAACTGAAAGTACACAAAGCATTGCCGTATTCGCTGTTTTCTGCAATGTTATATGTTTTGTATTCAGGCGATTTAGGGTCAATATTTCTCACAGTTACTTTAAAATAAAGTGTTGTATTATTTACCAGAATCTCTTCTCCTTTTTGTTCAGGCTTACCATGTTCTGCATCAATACATTTTGTTTGAGAAACCACCAAACCCTTCGGCGTTTTCTTAAGAGATAGGTAGGAATAATCTATACCCGTAACAATCAGACCGGTTTCCTCGTCATCAGTCCTTGGCGTAAAAGTGAATTTGGTGACAGCAGAAAAATTAGGTGCAGGGAACTTTTGGGTTAATAGGTTTGGAACCGTCCACAGGTTGATGCTATTGTCCGGAACGGGTACATTAAACAACCTTATAAATCCATAGCTACTACCCGCAGGAAAACAGAAATTACTTTGTGGGTTGGCATCCCATTGCCACTGAAGCCCCAAACTATTATCATTAAACTCATCCGATTCCTGAGGCGTTTCTATGGGATAGGTCTTGCCCACATTTGGTTTTTTGTAGGTCAGCACAGGTTCTCCAATGCCGTTGCCATCTTTGTCAACACCCATCATTGGCCAATCGTTCACCCATTTCACAGGTTCTAGATGAGCAATACGTCCATAAGCATCCTTATCCTGAAAGTGAAGAAACCAACTTTCGCCTGTTTGTGTTTCTACCCATCCACCTTGGTGAGGACCATTGGTAACAGAAGAACCTTGTTCCAAAACAACTTTTTGTTCATAAGAGCCATAAATATTTTTGCTACGCATCACCAATTCCCATCCTTTTCCAACACCGCCGGCAGGCGCCATTATATAGTAATAACCATTGCGTTTATACATTTTTGGACCTTCGATAGTTGGATTTTTATCGTGACCATCAAATACCAGAACACCATCATCCAAAAGTGTAGTTCCGTCGGCACTCATCCTGTTTAATATCAAGGAGCTTTTTATTCCAGCCCTGCTTCCAGCCATCCCATTTATAAGGTATGCTTTGCCATCTTCATCCCAAAAAGGACAAGGGTCTATCCATCCTTTTGCTTTTTTAACTAGTAAAGGGGCGCTCCAAGGCCCCGCAGGATTCTTAGCTTTCACCATATAAATACCCAAATCGGGATCGGGATAATAAATATAAAACTCTCCATCATGAAAACGGATAGCAGGCGCCCAAACGCCACCACCATGTTGCACACTATCATAGCGCTCAAAAGGAGGCTGTTTGGTAAATACATTGCCAATGAGTTTCCAGTTTATCAAATCTTTCGAATGAAGAATGGGCAAAGCAGGAACATAGTTAAAGCTAGAAGCGGTAAGGTAATAATCATCACCAACGCGTATCAAATCGGGGTCGGAATAGTCGGCGTGCAATACAGGGTTTTTGTACGTTCCATCACCATTGTCAGCCACCCAAACTTTGGACACATAATGAGTAGCAGTTTGTGCGGTAACTACTGTGACTGCTGAAAGAAAAAGTAGAAAAGAGAATAATTTTTTCATTGAATCGTTTATAAATTTTATTCGGCAAATAAAGAGATTTATTGATTAGTATGATGCAGTATAGTTTAATGCTATAAAAATATTCAGTTTGATGAACGCTTAAATAGATAATAGAAAGGTGCTAAAAGGAAAGAAATCAGCATGAATATTCAACCAAACTTTAAGTTGTTAGTTAAACCACTACGGGGAATTGTAGGTTAAATGCGACACTTAAAATTAAAATAGGCTTCAAAGGTTTTATCCATTTATTTTGCAATGATAAGAATACCCCACAGTGAGCATTTTTTTAGATTCAACATTTCAATTTTTTAGCATTGTTGATAACAATAAGGTTGTCGGCTTTACCACATTGACATTTAGATGAGTAGCACGATCAGGCAAAAGACAGCAAATGGTTTATTTTGGAGCTTCGCAGACAATCTGATAAAACAGTGTGCCCAATTTGTTGTAGGTATCATTTTGGCGAGACTTTTATCACCGCATGAGTTTGGCTTGGTTGGAATGCTTTCATTTTTCATTGTTATCTCACAGACATTTATTGACAGCGGTTTTAGTGGGGCATTAATCAGAAAAACAGATTGTACCCCAATAGATTATTCTACAGTCTTTTTCTTCAACCTTGGAATCAGCGTATTTCTGTACCTCATTCTCTTTCTTTCTTCAGGAATTATCAGTAATTTTTTCAAAGAGCCACAACTAGAAAAATTATTGCAGGTGTTGGGGCTCGGTCTTATCATCAATGCCATGTCCACCATCCAACAAACTATTCTTACGAAGCGAATAGATTTCAAACTTCAAGCTAAAATTTCTCTTATATCCTCTTTTTCTTCAGGCGGAATTGGGATTGCAATGGCCTATTATGGTTGTGGGGTCTGGAGTTTGGTTGGTCGTACATTATCAGGATTTCTTATCACAAGTATTCTTTTGTGGGTTCTGAATAACTGGAAGCCTATTTTGGCGTTCAGTAAAGCTTCTTTTATGGAACTATTTGGGTTTGGAAGTAAAATGCTCGCAAGCAGGTTGATTGATGCTATCTACCAGAATATTTACTACCTGATAATTGGTAAGTTTTTTTCTGTAGAGGAATTAGGCTTTTACACCCGTGCAGACCAGTTTAAAGCTTTGCCGTCTCAGGAAATTACTTCAGTTATTCAGTCAGTTACTTATCCTGTTATGGCAAGCCTTCAAGGCGATCCTGTTCAATTTAAAAATGCTTTTCAGAAGTTAGTAAAAAGCAGTATGTTTATCACGTTCTTACTGATGCTAGGAATGGCTGCGGTAGCAAAACCGATGGTTCTTAGTTTACTAGGGATGAGGTGGATTAAAGTGGTTGATTATTTGCAATTATTGTGCTTTGTGGCGGTGTTTTATCCAATTCATGTTCTTAATCTAAACTTGTTGAGCATAAAAGGCAGGTCAGATCTTTACTTGAGATTGGAGATAATAAAAAAAATATTAGCTATCCCAACAATTATTATAGGAGTTTTAATCAGTATAAAGGCGATGATTTTGGGAATGCTCATAACTTCGTTTGTCGCGTTTTTTTTTAATAGTTTTTGGTCGGGAAAATTAATTGGCTACAGCTCAATACAGCAATTGAAAGACATCATTCCTGGATTTCTTTTGGCAGTATCAATCAATGGAAGTGTTTATGTAATTGGTCTGATATTGCATTTCCCTCCGACTGGGATGTTAATAGGTGAAATAATTCTTGGTCTTGCATTGGCTTTCGGTATTTGCGAAGCAATAAAATTTTCAGATTATGTTTTTATAAAAGGTCTGATTCTAGAGAAAATACAGAAAAAGAGTAGTGAAAATAGTTAATAGGAATAAAATGAGAGATACCCCAATTTATGTTACACGTCCGAGTTTACCACCATTGAGTGAGTTTATAACCTATCTGGAGACAATATGGGAAGAAAAATGGATAACCAATAATGGCTCATTCCATCAGTTGTTTGAAAAGGAACTGGCTAAATATCTTGGCGTTGAGTACATTTCTGTTTTCTCCAATGGTACATTAGCGCTTATAACTGCTTTGAGGGCGTTAAATATTACTGGAGAAGTCATTACTACCCCTTTCAGTTTTGTTGCAACAACCCACTCTTTGTGGTGGAATGGTATCACGCCTGTTTTTGCAGATATTGAACCCGGGTACATGAATATTGATCCAAAGAAAATAGAAGAGGCTATTACTCCAAAAACTACTGCCATAATGGGGGTGCACGTTTACGGAAATCCTTGTGATGTTGAGGCCATTCAGAAAGTAGCTGACAAGCATAATCTGAAGGTAATTTATGATGCGGCACACGCCTTTGGGGTAAAAAAGAATGGGGAATCAATTCTCAACTTTGGCGACTTGTCTGTTCTTAGTTTTCATGCCACCAAAACCTTCAATACTATTGAAGGAGGTGCAATTGTTTGTCACTCTGCTGAGATGAAACACCACATAGACAACCTTAAGAACTTTGGATTCAGAAATGAAATCACGGTTGAGGAACCTGGTATTAATGCAAAAATGAATGAAGTTCAGGCTGCTTATGGGGTACTTCAACTAAAATATGTTGATGGGTATATTGCTGAAAGGAAGCGAGTTACTGAATCTTACAGAACTAAACTTGAGGGCACGCCCGGAATAAAGTTTTTATATGATATGGATGAAGTCACTCATGCTTATTCTTACTTCCCAATATGTGTTGATCCTGAGGTATATGGAATGAAAAGAGATGAAATATACGAACTCATGAAACTAGACGGGGTGAAAACCAGGCGCTATTTCTATCCATTAATCAGTCATTTCAATCCCTATAACAGTTTGCCGTCTGCGGCAAAAGAGTCCTTGCCGGTAGCAGAAGTGGTTTCTGAACAAATACTTTGTTTGCCTATATATCCGGAACTTTCTGAAGAAGAAATAGTGTATATAACCAACTTGATTATTACAAATGCAAAGGGAAGAAAGTAAATCTGATATAAAATTGGGAATCATGCAACCCTACTTTTTTCCTTACATTGGATATTTTCAACTAATTAAGGCTGTAGACACCTTTATACTTTACGATCAGGTTCAATACATCAAGAAAGGATGGATAAACAGAAATAGAATAATTGAGGTAAATAGAGCAGACAGGATAATATCTGTTCCGGTAAAGCACATTGCAGTAACGCAACTCATTGCAGAAACAGAAATAGATAATTGTGTTAAATGGCAGCATCAGATGATTAAAATTATTGAGTTTAATTATAAACGCAGCCCTTTCTTTGATGAGATATTTACTTTTATCAAGAGCATATTAAGCATCCCTTATCAGAAAATTAGTCAGTTAAATTCTTACTCTATACAAGCAATCGCCTCTTTTTTGGATATTAAAACAAAGATTATCACAGAAGATGATAGATTGAATTCAGTAGAAATTGACTTATCTGGAATTGAATCCGATGAAAATAGAAAAACAAGACGTGTACTAAGTATCTGTGAAAGATTTGATGCTCAAGCATACATCAATCCGATAGGAGGCGTTGAGCTTTACGATAAAACTAATTTTAAAGTTGGTGGTATCGATCTTTTATTTGTAAAAACAAAAGAATACCACTATCAACAATTTAGTGAAGCATTCATTCCACATCTTTCCATTATTGATGTATTGTTTTGTTGTGGATTGGAAAAAACAAAAGAGTTATTGAATAATTACGAATTAATTTAAGAATATGAACTTAGTAAAAGGGTTTAACACCATTGCAGATATTCAGGTAGATAGGTTCAGACCTTATTGCCACGAGAAGCCGATAGTAATGAGTCATGATAGTTACTATCGTACAAAGCAACTAGGGGCAGTGCTTTACAAAGCTGTTCAGTATTTTATGAATAATTATTCCTCATTTAGTCATCTAATGCCTTTGGCTGATGATGATTTACGTGTTTTAGAGATTTGCAGCAAGTATTCACTAAATGTTGGAACCTACCGAACAGATTTTTTGGTTGACCAAGACAATGAGATGAAGATCATCGAAATGACTACTCGCCAACCCTTAAATGGCTATTTTATCTCGGGGTTTACCAATAGAATAGGTCAGGAGGTGGCTAAAAAATTAGGGTTAGAAAATATTATTGATGACTACCATAGGTTTCTAGAATATTTTGCAAACAAATTTGTTCCCACCGGAAAAATTTGTATCATTAAGGGTAATGAACGTTTGGGGGACTTTAAAATATATACATCCATTTTTGAAGCTGCTGACATGGATTGCCATATTATTGAGTTAGACGATCTTCCTAATAAGATGCATCTTCTTGCAGGAGCTACGGTAGTTGAAGAATTGAATCATGCAGAAATAAAACAATTGCCAGATTCAATTATTGATGAGTTAACATCTATTAAAATACATAACGATTTCAGAAACCTTTTTCTTATTCATGATAAACGTTTCTTCTACATTCTAACAAACCCCGATTTTATAGAGCGTGCATTAACAGAAGAGGAAGCCAATATTTTGAACTCTTTCACTATTCCTAGTTATGTGTATCCTCTGCATAAGGAGTACTTTACAGATGCTTACAGCAACAAGGATAAGTACATAATCAAGCATATTCTTTATGGAAAAAGTGAAGCAGTTTATGCTGGATGTGTAACAAAAGAAGAGGATTGGAAAAAAATTTTTGACACTGAGAATTTACAGCACATGGTGTTGCAACCCATGCTGGATCAAAAAAAATATATTGGAAAGATTGGGAATGAGGAGCGAAATGATTTTACTGCAGGAACCTATCTTTATTTTAATGAGGAATACTTTGGTCCAGGGATATATCGGGCATCTTCTTTTGTGGTTACCAACCAGGGTGATGATAGAAAGATGGCTCAACTGGTTGCAACGGTGGACAAGGAAGATGACAGGGTGCATCATTTGTAGCTCCTATATGTTATGCTTTGCGCTTTGAATGCTAATATTTGAGTCATGAATATTAGCATTTGAGCCATGAATGTTATCCTTCTAGCATTGAATATTGACAATTAGTTGCAGAAATACAATAAGCAATTCGGATTACTTGCAATAATAAAATACAATTTAAGTTATATCAGTTCTAATATGTCATCATTAACAGATTCGGAAAATGTACATTTAGTGAGCATTTGCTGTATTACTTTCAACCACGAGAAGTATATTGGCAAAACACTTGAAGGTTTTTTAATGCAAAAGACCAATTTTCCCTTCGAGATATTAATTCATGATGATGCCTCTACCGATGCAACAGCCAATGTAATCAGAGAATATGAAGCTAAATATCCGCATATAATCAAACCAATTTATCAGACAGAGAATCAGTTTTCTAAAGGCATACGAAGTATGTATGGGGTGTTTAATTTTCCTAGGGCTTCAGGCAAATACATCGCCATGTGTGAGGGAGATGATTATTGGATTGATGAGAATAAACTCCAATCACAGGCTGACTTTCTGGAGCAAAATGAAGATTACGGATTGATTCATTCCGACCTTAATGAATATAATACGGTTACTCAAAAACTAAAGATTGCTATCTGGAGGAAGGGGGGGCAAAACAAGTCTCAAGGAGATATCTATCTACAGATGCTGCAGGGGGGACTTATTTCTATTTATATGTGCACGACCCTTTTTAGAACCAAATTTGTAAAGAATAATCCTGACTATGCAGACATGGTGAAACAAAATTTTATGTTCGGAGATGTTCCATTAGCGCTTCATATTGGTAGACAATCAAAAATTGCTTATCAAGATAAACCTACCGCAGTTAGAAACATGCTTAATTTTTCTGCCACCAATGGGCGCTCCTTTGAATACAGAATGAAATTTGAAGAGGCAAAAATGAAAATATTGAATTATTTTTATACACTAGATTCTAGAGGATTGGATAAAGGGATTGTGGAAAAAAATCATACTCTTGATAAACTGAATGTTTGTTTTGAATATAAAAAGAAAGATGATTTTCTGGGGTTATATAACAGACTTGCACGAGGTCAAAAAAAATTGAAAATCAGAATTAAGTATTTGGGTATTCAGAACTCTTTATTCAGATTATTTTCACGTATACTTCTGAAAGTAATTGCACTTTTGGGATTATAGTCTTGTTTTTTTACATTTGATTAAAGCTGCTCAATGGTATTTTCAGTGAAGTGTGAGGGCATTTTTTTGGTTTTTATATCAGGATAGGCAAATAACCTAATTTATCAAGCAATAGATTTCGTAATTACGAATCTTTCTTTTAATATATTTATGATGAATTTTGGATTCCCTATCATATACCTATTAAACATTCTTACAGGTTCTTTAATGAGTCGATAAAGCCATTCTAGTCCATATTTCATCATCCATTTTGGTGCCCTCTTTAATGTGCCAGAGTAAAAATCAAATGCTGCACCTATACAGCAGATATGCCCTGTATTAAGTACTTCAAAATTTTTATATGCCCATTTTTCTTGTTTGGGTGCGGTCATACCTACAAAGAGAACGTCTGGGGTAAACTCATTGATCTTTTCGATCATGATATTATTTTCCTCTTTTGTGAAAGTGTCTGCGAAAGGGGGAGAATAGGAAGCGACTTTTACATTTGGATATTGGATGCTTATTTTCTCTTTGATTCCTTGAAGTGTACTTTCCGAACTGCCTAAAAAGAAGCATTTCCCTCCAGTTTTTTCTAGTTTATTTAGCTCGAAGTACAGAATGTCCATCCCAGTAATCCTCTTCAGATTAACTCTTTTTAGCCAGTTAAGTGCCCAAACAATCCCAATTCCATCGGGCAATAAAACAGCATTTTCATGTATCATAGCCTCTCTGAATTCAATGTCAGTTTTAGACACATTAAAGGAATGAGCATTAATAGCATAGATTAATGATTTCTCATCGCTTATGGTGCTGAGAGGCTGATTGAAAAAAGTGTAGTTTGTTAACAAAGAGTCTTCTTTTTTTAGCATTTCAAATTGAACGAAAAGTAATTTTTAATAATGGGGTGACTCTAAGTGTTAAAAAAGAGTTTACTATATTTTTCAAATGCAATGCAGCGTTTTCGCAAAAGTATGGTATTTTAAATACAAGTACTTACAAATCATCCCTTTTTTTGTTAATTCCCTTTTTTTTAAAGAAACTGTGCTATTAATTGCTGCTTACGTTATTGTCCTGAATTCTAACCTGTTTATTCTTTACCAAAAGCCTTGAAGTTAATCGGATACCAAGAACTATCTTTTATCATATCAAGTGGTATTTCTTTTTTAAAAGCAAATTGCTTATTCAAAAAATTTTCAAAATATTCCTTATCCGGAACAACCCAAATATTCTGAACTTTCATTGTCTCAGATGGTCTAGGCAGACTCTTTACCATGAATCCAATAGAATTATTTATAGAGTTCTTTCTGATATCTGTACCTGTACTATCAAAAAAAGATTTTAAGTAGGGGTAATGTTTTAGAAAAACTGGAGCTCGGATATCCACAACTTTTGTTAGTTGGGCAAGTACTTCTTTGTTGTGATACATCAGATCTTGCCAGTTTTCTTTTGGCCAGACGCCTCCCGAAACCATAAAAGGACAGTCAATAAATAAATTGTTATTTATTTCATTATTGCACCCTCCATTGATGTGTATCGGACCAAAAATATATTGCCCACTACTGCAAGCTTTATAAAAAACATTGTCATGAACACGAATACCACCACTACCATCATCCATATAAACCGATGCTACGGCATTACCAGATGAACCTATATTCTCAAAATAGTTGTTTTCTATGAGGGTTCCTGTTGCGGACGGGTTTTTTCCTGTATAAATGGCACCTATATCACTAAATCCTGTTGCAACATTTGCGATAAAATTGTTTTTTATCAGGTGGTCATTTCCAGTATATACAATTGCCTGAACTGCTTCATTGCTGATATTGCAATTTGACACCTCATTTCCAACTCCAGAAATGGTTACAGCTGGGTAATAAGTTATTCCCCACCTGGAGAAGTGAGAGAATGTACAATTTGTAACGACATTTCCAGCTGGAATCAATTTTTGTCTGTCTCCCCCAGAAAGTAGTATGCCACCTAAGCCGATGTAGTTAAAAGTGCAGTTGGAGATTTTGCAATGCAAGTTCTTTTTCTTTGTAAGAGACTGATACACGAGCGGTTCCCATTGAGCCAAACTTGGGTCTCCCAAACTAATTGCTACTGTCCCTAAATGATGAAAGTTGCATTGCTCAATTGTAGTATTCTCTGTTCCTTCAGCATAAATGGCCAATCCCCTGCTGTAGGCAAAATCAATCCCTATCAGTTGCAAATTCTTTGTATTCATCAACACTACAAATGGTTGCTCCAATGTCTGAAACCTACAAGTGAATGGTTGCTTTTTTTTATCGGGCCACCAGTATAAATGCATTGTTTTCTCATCTAAATAGTACTCATTTACTGAGTCTAATTCTTCTAGAATATGATAAGTATAATATCCTCTGAAACTAATTTTTCTCCTTGAATCTTTTTCCTCGACCGTGCCATAAACTCCGTCTCCTGCATTCTGTTTGCATCTCCACCATTTTTCTTTTGTATTGATGGAATCTATCATTAAATTATCTGGGTAATACCCAGTATTAAAAAGCCCATGTATCCAAATGTTGTTTTTCACCGACCAACGCTCTGCTCTAGAATCATTGTACCTGAAAATTGCAGGTCTGGTTGGATGATCCGATCCATTTGGAGTGCCATGCTGTAACACTTGCCCTATCTGTGTTTTACCAGTATTGGGCCAACGGGACACAATTTGAATCTCATCATTAACCAAAAAATCTGAGGGTGGGATGTTGTCAAATCTTGGATAGCCAAACGAGTTTGGATTGCTATTGAAGTTGATGCCAGCAGCAGCAATATCAGCTTCGTAAACATTTGACCTAGCCGCCGAGGTAAGTCGTAGTAATATTTGGGAGTCTTTTACAGGATGAAAAAAAGATGCAGCTAATAGAGACGCACCGCTAAAAACAACCTTTTCATTCTGGTAATTTTGTATGATAAATACTTTTCCCAAAGTGTTCTTTGACGTCAATACAATTGATTTAGTAAAAAAGTATTCACCTCCCTTAAAATATACTAAGATTGTATCTGCCTTATCATTTTCTATTTGTTTTAAAACAGCATCAATCGTAGCAAAAGGGTGCGCCTCCGTTCCATCAGTTGCATCATTTCCTTGTATGGCAATAAAATAGTTTCGCGCTAATGCAAATGCCTGAACCTGGAAAAGCATCAAATGGAAAATAACCAGAATAAAGGAAACTTGTAATTTCTTCAATTGATAAGATATTATTTAAATAAATGTCTAGCGACAAAACCGGTACTTTATAAAAAACGACAAAGGAGAGTTTCTTTTAAATAGATACCACTTTTTTGATAATCGTTGCCATTGCTTATCCAAATTCTTTGAACGCTATTTTTACATTTTGTTTACTTCTTCAAAAACATCCATTACTTGTTTTGCACAATTATTCCAAGTATATCTGCTTAATGTTTCAATGCCTTCCCGAATCAAATTATTGTATAGGGATCTGTCTGAAAGAACTTTTTCAATTGCTCTCCCAATTTGAAATACATCCCTGCAATCTACATAATAAGCAGATGTGTCCATAACTTCACGTAGAACAGGTATGTCAGAAACAACACTCGCAACCCCATAATTCATTGCTTCCAAAGGTGGAAAGCCAAATCCTTCAACAAAAGGCAGGAATAGGAGTAGTGAAGCATTTGATAATAAATTATTAAACTCCGAATCAGGCAGAAAATGACAAGAACTGATGCATTGGTCTTCGATATCATACTTGCTTAAGTCGTTACTGCCAATGCCGCAAATAACCAGAGGCAAGGGATCTGTGGCTATCTTTCTATATTCTTTGTATCCATTTACGATACCATCCAAATTTTTGTGTGGCAGTTTTGACGTGATTGCTAAAAGGTATGGTGGAGTTCTCTCAACTTTTTTTTCTTCTTTTTGTGTAGAGGAAATGCCATTATAAATGACAGCTATGTTCAAATTTGGATTAGCATACCTTAAAATTGTTTCCTTGGAAAAGGTGGATATTGTAATCACTTTATTGGCTACTTCCACAGATTTTTTTAAAGATGCAGGAACTACTCTACTTTCAAGTTTTCCAAAGTAGTTTGGGTAGAATTCTGCATAATAAAATGGAATCATATCATGCACAGTCACAACAATAAAAGGCTTTTTACTCCTTCTAAAGAGATTGGGGGAGAAGCCCTTTGGGGAATAATAAATGTCTGCTTTTTCTTCTTTTGCACTATCAATAGCCTTAAAAAGTCTCCAGAATAGTCTTTGAGAGAAACTTGGATATTTCTTAGAAATAATTTTGACACTGATTCCATAAATTTTTTGCAGAACATCGCAGTTTTCTTCGGAACAAGCGACTGTTATAATAGCATTTTTATTTTTTTGTTTTGCAAGAGCATTTAGAAGGTGGATTGCATAATTGTAAATGCCTATGCTTTTACCCTTACCCAATGCAATCTCATAAAAATCAAAAAATATATTCATTGTTGCAAGTTGAGTTAGCTATTCCGCTCTGTTACTTCCTTGTTTACTAGCCTCTTATAAAAGTACTAGCAAGGATTGTTTTGTCGTAAGGGGTACTAATTAGGCTGCTAAGTAAAAGTAATTTATTTTAACAGGGCTTATAAAGTTGACCAAGAGAGTAAAAATTAGCCTAACCTGTTTTAAAGGGCTATTTTATGTTATTTATTCATTGGTATAAAGATCTATAGTAGTGGAAATCAAACTTGCTGAAAATGCAGCACATGGCTGATGTTTTCAGACTTTCAGCACCGCCTTGACTTGCTTTGAGGTTAAAGCCTCCAATCTTAAATGTCATTACAACTAAATAAGCAATATACCTATTACAAATTTAGATGTACTCTTAGCTAAAGTATAGCTCATGATATGAATCAAGCATTTTTATCAAGGAAAACCGTGATCGGGCAAAATCAAAAGCTTGGTTTTGTAGTTCAGTTTCATTGAAAGATTCATTTACAATCTGGTCAAATAAACTCAGGGCTTCTGTTGTTGGATTGTTGATGTCAAAAAGAAGCGGCCAGTTGTTAGGTAGTGTCTCCTCAAGTCCAGCGACATTAGATGCAATTACAGGCAGTTTGGATAGAGATGACTCTATAGTAATTAAGGGAAGACCTTCGAAACGAGAGGGCATTAACAGAAAGTCGAAAGGGTAAAGTTTAGCGCTCATTTGCGGTACTTCACCATAAATCAGCACATTGGATAACTTATTCGCAAGCGCATCAATTAGATGTTTGTCTTCTCCATCTCCTACAATATGGAAAAGGAATTGATCGGGATGCTTTGAGGTAACACTACCAATGATTGATACAAGAATATCTATACCTTTTTGGTAAACTAGACGTCCACAAAAAGCAACATTAATTTTATTTGGGTTTATTTTAAACTTATGAGGTAATTTCTGTGGTGGCAAGCAACCATTGTATATCACGGCATTTTTAGTGGATACTTCAAGATTGTTGTTTTTTCGAAGTTCCTTATAAGCTTCTAAAGCGGCATTGGATACTGCAGCGATCTTGTCTTGTACAAACATTTGCTCAACAAACCGCCCAATTAAATTGTGTGTGTACCAAAGCTTTGTATTGTGAATGGTTCTCACAATTTTGGCTTTCTTCCCAATATCCCTATTTAACCTCAGTGCAACAGATAAAACAAAGTCTGGAAGGTCGGTGTGAGCATGTATTATATCTGGTTTTTTCTTGGCTATATAATAAATCAAAACAAAAGGTGCAACCATTAAGCTTACCCTTTTTTGGAAAGAACCTAGACTGTAGTATCTAATTCCGGTTTCTTTTAATTTTTTTTTTATGTTGACTGTATAGGTGCCGCTTGTCTTGTATATCTCAATTATCTCACATTCAGCTTGACTATTTTTACTAAATCCCTCCGCAAGGCTGATAGCCACATTCTCCGATCCTCCTGCATGAATAGTTGTAACTAGATGAAATATTTTCATTAATCAGCTTCTTTAATTAATTCTAAATGTGGTTGTAAAAATAGGCGTAACTCCCTCAAATAGTCAAAATTTTGTTACTGTTTAATAGATAAATCAAATTGGAGGTGCCGTCTATGAATGGCTTGAAGTGAAATTGATGACTACTTTTCTAAGCAAAATTTATTGATACTCCCCCAATATATTAACTAGAATTCATGGGATTTAAGGATTTTGGGATAGATAGAACTTTTATAATCCTTATGTACTTTGTCAAATTGATTTAAGCATTCATCACAACCCATCACTAATAGTTATTTTTGCCGCATCAACAACTTTCCCTTTTAGGTAGTTGTTCTACTGCTATGGCTTACAAAAACTTAGAAGACTGTTTACTGGATTTAGAAAAGAATAATCACCTTGTTCGCATAAAAGAGGAAGTGGATCCTTATCTGGAGATGGCTGCCATACACCTTCGGGTTTATGAGGCTAAAGGGCCTGCAATACTGTTTGAGAATGTAAAAAGATCGCCACTAAGCAACTATAAAGGCACACCTTTCCGTGCTGCATCTAACATATTTGGCACGTTGGAAAGAAGCAAATTTATCTTTAGGGATACGTTTGAACTGGTTCAGCGAATGATAGAACTAAAGGGCAACCCTATGGAAGCATTAAGGCATCCATTTGATAATATACAAGTAGGACTAGCAGCATTAAAGGCTTTACCGCTAAAGAATCCTTCTTCCAAACCTGTCTTGTATGAAGAAATAAATATTACTGATTTACCTCTTATTCATCATTGGCCAATGGATGGTGGTGCGTTTGTGACACTGCCACAAGTGTATACCGAAGATATAGACGCACCGGGCATTATGCAAGCCAACTTGGGCATGTATAGAGTTCAATTGACAGGTAATGATTATGAATTGAATAAGGAGATTGGATTACATTATCAGTTGCACAGGGGTATCGGGATTCATCAAACTAAAGCAAATAAAAGAGGATTATCACTGAAGGTGAGTTGCTTTGTGGGAGGCCCGCCTGCACATTCCTTAGCTGCTGTGATGCCTTTGCCCGAAGGAATCAGTGAGATGACTTTTGCAGGTGCATTGGGAGGAAGGCGTTTTAGATATACGTATCAGGATGGTTTTGCCATCAGTACCGATGCCGATTTCGTGATAACAGGAGAAGTTTATCCCAATGAAAATAAACCAGAAGGTCCGTTTGGCGATCACCTTGGTTATTACTCTTTGCAACACCCTTTTCCATTGATGCGGGTGCATAAAGTGTATGCGAAAAAGAATGCCATCTGGTCTTTTACCGTTGTAGGAAGGCCTCCACAAGAAGACACAAGCTTTGGAGAATTGATTCACGAGTTGGCGGGTGGTGCCATTTCGCAAGAGATTCCAGGCGTAAAAGAAGTACATGCCGTAGATGCGGCAGGGGTGCATCCCTTATTGTTGGCAATAGGTAGCGAAAGATATACGCCGTATATGCCTACCAAACAACCGGCAGAACTACTCACTATTGCCAATCATATATTAGGAAAAGGGCAATTGAGCTTGGCTAAGTTCTTATTTATTACTGCCGATGATACCAACCAATTGACCACGCACAACATAAGCACCTATCTGGAATATGTGTTTGCAAGAATAGATCTAACTCGTGATATTCATTTTCATACCAAGACTACCATCGACACACTCGATTACAGCGGCACAGGACTGAACACCGGAAGTAAGGTTGTTTTTGCGGCCTACGGCGATAAGAAAAGGGAGTTGTGTAAGGAAGTGCCTGCTGGTTTTAAAGACTTACAGCAGTTTGAAAACCCACAATTGGTGATGCCGGGCGTAATTGCTTTACAAACAAAAGCATTTACTACTTATGAAGCAGCCCAACAAGAAATGATAGTATTGAATGAGCAAGTTATTGGTAGAAATGGAAAAATAGAAAGTGTGGTGCAAGTAATTATTTGTGATGACAGCAGCTTTATGGCAGAGAAACTGAACAACTACTTATGGGCTACTTACACCCGTTGCAATCCATCACACGATATTTATGGAATTGATTCTTTCATTAGTTTCAAGCATTGGGGATGCAATGGCCCGATGGTTATTGATGCCCGCATGAAACCACACAATGCACCACCTGTAGAAAAAGTTCCTGAGATAGAACGCAGGATAGATAGGCTTTTTGATAAAGGGGGAAGTTTATATGGGGTATTAAAATAAAAAGATTTACCACATAGACACAGTAGGCACATAGTGTATTTTTAGTAAACATAGAAGTGAGTATTTCTATTTCCAATCTTATGTGAACTAAAAGCAAAGCGTTTTCCCTTTCTTTTCTATGTGCCTACTGTGTCTATGTGGTAATTTTATTACTAACCTTTCGGAGCACATTATAACCTCAGGTAATCAATTATTACAAATAGAATTCCTTTTTTGCTCTAAAAGTCATAAGCTTTGCAGGCTAGACAATTCGCAACAATAACAACATGACTGAAAAAGGAGCACAGCAAGAGGGTAAACATTTTTTAGATCGTACCATTACCACTCGGGAACTCATCTTCTTGCTTGCGTTTGTATTTTGCTTGTCGCCACTCATCTCTCCACCTATTGCCTTACTGATGGGGCTGATTATTGCGCAATTTATTGGGCATCCTTATCTGCACCTCAATCATAAAACAACCCACATTCTGCTACAAGTATCCGTTGTAGGATTAGGTTTTGGAATGAATGTATCCACTGCCATGAAGGCTGGCAAACAAGGCATTCTCTTCACCATTATTTCTATTGTGGGTACATTGATAATTGGAATTCTGATGGGTAAATACTTGAAGATAGAAAAGAAGACATCCTATCTTATTTCTTCTGGTACAGCTATCTGTGGAGGTAGTGCCATTGCCGCCATCTCACCCATAGTAAAGGCAGAAGAGAAGCAGATATCCGTTGCTTTGGGTGTTATTTTTATTCTGAATTCAATTGCCTTGGTTTTATTTCCTGTTGTAGGGCATTGGCTCAACATGTCTCAAACACAGTTTGGCATGTGGTGCGCATTGGCCATACACGATACTAGTTCAGTTGTAGGAGCAGCGAGTAAATATGTACCTCATGCCTTGGAAGTAGCCACCACTGTGAAGCTTGCAAGGGCATTATGGATTATCCCTATTGCTTTCATTTCAACATTTATATTTAAAGCACCAAAAGGGAAGATAAAGATTCCTTATTTCATTGGGCTATTCATACTTGCCATGATAGCAAACACCTACTTGCCTATTGTACAAGAGTATGGTAAGTACTTAGTGTATATTGCCAAATCTGGATTAACACTAACCTTGTTTTTAATCGGCTGTGGATTGTCCAAAAAGGTATTGCAATCGGTAGGAATTAAACCATTGATACAAGGAGTTGCGCTTTGGCTAATTATATCATTAGCTTCTTTGTGGGTGATAATGAGTGTTAATATGTAAACTTTTACCACATAGACACAGTAGGCACAAAGTATTAAAGTTAGTTTAGATGAGTTCACGTAGAATAGAGATTAGACAACTAGTCTATTTGAACTTAAAATGAAATGTTTTCCTACTCTACCCTATGTTCCTATCTTCCTATTTGTTAAGAAACTTATTTCTTCACTTCGGTAGTATACAACACCTCGCCCTTATCATTGATGTATTGAAGCAATAAAGACTTAGCTGTAAGCGAAGCCGCCACAAAGCCATAATCCTGTACGGCAAACTTGGAGAATTCTGCACTTGATACACCCGTTGCTTCTGCCCCAGAACCAGAGATGACTTGTACAAAATGATAACCCGCAGGCTGATCAAATTCTAGGTGATGCTCATGACCACAGAAGTAAGCATCTACTTTATACTTCTCAAATAAGGGCCCGAAAGAGTATAACATATCACCAGTTTTCTCTTTTCTTCCACCAGCACTAAACAATGGATGATGCCCAACTACAAACTTCCAATTGGCAGTACTCTTTTGCAAACCTGCTTCTAACCATTTCTTTTGTGCTGCAGTATCAACCCCTTTCACGTGTTCACCATAATCTTCACTACCGTAATAATTAGACTGAAAAGGACTGGTATCAATAATGAAAAACTCAGCAGTAGTACCATCTTTTAGTTTCTTAATTACGCTGTAATAACGAGCAGGCATGTGCCATCTAGCGCTAATCTTACTATAAGCAACTTCTGCATCTGGATTGGTTTTATAATCATGGTTGCCCAATGCCACATACCAATCATCAAATAATGGATGTTGTTTATACACATCCTCAAAAGAGGATTTCCAGCTAGGATCAAACTCACTCGCCACACCGCTTGGGTAAAAGTTATCACCTACAATCAGGTTGAAGGTTGCTTTTGTACAGACAGTAGCATTACTCATTTGTTCCGCTACCTTACGTTGATGCGGTTCACCGTGTCGTCCCCAATCGCCCATAATCAGGAAGTTAAGCGACTTAGAAACTGTTTTAATATTCTTTATCAAGCAAGCAGGTGCATCTAATGGTGCTTCTTTTTCTTGGGCATCAACTGCCAAAAAATTACAAGCCATCAAAGCTGAAATCAGTATTCTTCTCATGTTATTTATTTATATGTTGGGCGTCGAAGATTGGTAAATTACAAACTCCATTTGTGTTTTATATATTATTCTTTGGTTAATTTTTAAATTATGATTGAATGATTAGAATGAGTAAAATGATTCTACAAACTAACCACTAATAACTAATCACTAACAACTAATGAATTCTATCTCCCCTCACTTCTAGTTTCACAATCATAGCAGCCTCATAGTCTAGCCATTCTTTCCATCGGGTACGCACTTTTTCCTTTTCAAAGTATGTTTCTGATAGGTCAATAAACAAAGTATAATGTCCTGCTTCACTCTCCATAAACCGACGATAAAACTTACGCAAATAAGCATCGTTCAATCCTTCACTCAATCTTTTAAAGCGCTCGCAACTACGCGCTTCTACCAATGCCATCGTTAAAAGTTGATCTAGCATACGTTCTTCTTCTCTTCCACCCTTCTTTTGGAAAGCAATCAGTTGGTTCACATATTCATCACGACGCTGCTTGCCAAGGGAAAGGTTTCGTTTCTTGAGTTCATTCAAAACCAATCTAAAATGGCCCCATTCTTCAGTAACAATGGGAGATAAATCAAATACCAATCTTTCTCTGTCCGAGTAACGCTGTATCAATGATATGCAAGTGAGTGCAGCTTTCTGTTCGCAGTAGGCATGGTCGGTCAGTATTGCTTGAATATCCATGGCAGCTAAGTCTACCCAACGTGGATCGGTAGGCAATTGAAGCCCTAAAATATTCTTTGTGTCTTCGGAAAAGTCGTAAGCCATAAGTTCATTATTGATAATTACCAATTGATAATTGAATGTCAAAACTAACAGCAATTATTTAATTCGGGTTGAAAGCAATAACAAAATCTCGCTCAAATCAGCTTTCACTCATTCACTTCAGCCTTTTCATCACCTGAATCAGGCAATAATCCACTTGAGTGACAGATAAATTCACGTGAGTCACGTTTCGACTCACCTGAGTGAGAACCCGACTCACGTGAATTTATCTTTCCCCCACCTGAGTGAAAGTCTGACCCAACTGAGTGGAAACGTGACTCACGTGAATTTATTCTTCACTCAGGTGAGTCGAAACCTGACTCAGGTGGGTGGAACCCCGACTCAAGTGAGGAAATGACCTGTAAAGAACGAATTGTTATTAATGAAGAGAAACAAGTATTTGACAAAGATGAAAAAGTTGTTCAAGCGCATTTTCCCTGTTGCCAACTCATTTAATCGGTTGTATAGATTAGTTTTGACGCTATGTATAACGATGATTTTTTACAAAGCAAGTTATTAGAACGAAAAGAACAGAATGCTTTTAGAACTTTACGGCTGCCTGATGATAAGATTGATTTTTGCAGTAACGACTATCTCGGCATTGCCCGTTTAGGCGAAACTCTTTCCGATGCTTACTTACAACTTATAACTTACAACTCACAACCGTCTTCCGGTTCCACAGGCTCTCGCCTTCTTGCAGGAAACTATGCTTTGATTGAAGAAACAGAAAAACAAATAGCTAGCTTCCATCAAGCCGAAGCAGGACTAATATTCAATTCTGGCTACGATGCAAACCTCGGATTACTGAGTTGTGTTCCTCAAAGAGGCGATACAATCATATACGATTTCCTTAGCCATGCCTCTATCAGAGATGGAATCAGATTATCTCAAGCGCAATCTTATGCTTTTCTCCACAATGATTTGAATGATTTGGAACGTAGATTGAAGGGTGCTACAGGAAACATTTTTGTGGTTACAGAATCGGTGTTTAGTATGGATGGCGATTATTGTCCTTTGTCCGAGATAGTTACCCTTTGCAGACAATATAACGCACATTTAATTCTTGATGAAGCACACGCTACAGGCGTTGTTGGAAAAGGGGGAGAAGGATTGGCTCAACAGCTTCAGTTGCAAGACGACCTATTTGCGCGGGTACATACTTTCGGAAAAGCTTGTGGATGTCATGGTGCAGTTGTGTTGGGCAGTAATTCGTTAAGAGATTACCTCATCAATTTTGCACGTAGTTTCATCTATTCAACGGCCTTGCCTCCTGCTGCCATTAATGTTATAGCCAATAGTTACGCTTTATTTCCCAAGATGCACAAAGAGCGTGAACACCTCAATACATTAATTAATTATTTTCAATCAGCCACTATTGCTTATCCCAAACTTATTTCCACTACGCCCATTCAAGTGGTGGTAGTTGCAGGCAATACTGAAGTGAAACGGGTAGCAGATCTGTTGCAAAATAATAGTCTGGATATTCGCCCCATACTCTATCCCACAGTTCCAAAAGGTAGTGAAAGGCTGAGGATTGTATTGCATAGTTTTAATACGCTGGAAGAAGTAAAGCTTTTGGTTGGTCTGCTAGCTTGAGAAATGTAAATAAACAAAAGAGGCTATTGCATGGTGCAATAGCCTCTTTTCAGTTAAGTCTATTTCTTATTCCAGCGTCTTCAACGACTTTCTTATAATCTCCACGCACTCCAGAATTTGTTCTTTAGTGATAAGCAACGGTGGTGCAAAACGGATTTTATCTCCATGTGTTGGCTTTGCCAAAAGACCATTGTCGCGCAAGGCCAAACATAAATCCCAAGATGCATCCGGGTTCTCATGTTGTATCACTATCGCGTTTAATAAACCCTTTCCACGAACGATTCTAATCAATGGAGACTGTAGTTTCACTAGCTCTTCTCTCAATAAAATCCCCATTGCTTCAGCGTTTTCAGCCATCTTTTCATCTTTCAATACTTTCAATGAAGCAATTGCTACGGCGCAAGCCAAGGGATTACCGCCATAAGTACTGCCGTGTTCTCCTGGCTTGATGGTAAGCATTATTTCGTCATTGGCAAGAATTGCTGCAACAGGCATGGTGCCGCCGCTCAATGCTTTACCGAGAATCAAGATGTCTGGCTTTACGTTTTCGTGGTCGCAAGCCAATACTTTACCCGTTCTGCAGAGGCCTGTTTGTATTTCATCTGCAATGAAAAGGACATTGTATTTCGTGCACAGTTCGCGTACTTTGGTCAGGTAACCTTCGTCAGGAATCACTACGCCTGCTTCTCCTTGAATGGGTTCTACCATAAATGCGGCTACATTAGAATCTTTCAATGCTTCTTCCAAAGCCACTGTGTCGTTGTAAGGCACGAGTGCAAACCCAGGCATGAATGGTCCGAAGTCTTTGTAACTGCTTGGGTCGGTAGATGAAGAAATTGCTGCTAGGGTACGTCCCCAGAAGTTGCCCTCTGCAAATATTACTTTAGCCTGATTCTCTGCTACCCCTTTGTGTTTGTATGCCCAGCGTCTTGCTAGTTTTATGGCAGTTTCGCCTCCCTCTACGCCCGTATTCATGGGTAGTACTTTGTCGAAACCAAAGAATTCGGTAATGTATTTTTCGTATTCGCCCAATATGTTGTTGTGAAAGGCACGGGAAGTAAGTGTTAAAGTCTGCGCTTGCTTAGTGAGTGCCTCAATGATTTTTGGATGGCAATGTCCCTGATTAACGGCAGAATAACCACTCAAAAAGTCATAGTATTGCTTACCATCAACGTCAGTAAGGTAAACGCCTTTGCCTTCGGAAAGTACTACAGGCAATGGATGGTAGTTGTGAGCGCCAAATTTGTCTTCTAGTTCCAGATAATAATTGCTCTTGTCGGAGAGTGTATGTGTGTTCATTGTTATAAATGTTAATGCACGCCTATGGTCATAGCTGATGGCTGATGAACCAATAGTGTTTTAATAATAAATAATTGTCCTGAAAAAATTGTGTAAACAGGTGCTGAAAGACAGCTGGGAATAAGTAGGAATTACAACCCAATGGGATGATCGAGAAAGTCTAAATTTGAAAGAAGGAATACCATAACACCTGAATTGGGGCGCAAGATAAAGAATTTACAGTGATTAATTAAAAGTACAATACTTGGCATTCCGATCAATAATGAAAAATAAATATTTCGATGCCAGTTTTCTATAATTTTTAATACAAGCATATTCTTATGGGATACACATGAATTAACATTAATTCATGCACACCCTTATAGGATACACGTGAATTAACATTAATTCATGTACACCCTTAAAGGATACACGTGTATGACTGCCAATATGTACATATCCTATAAGGATGCACGTGTGTGACTGCCAATATGTACACACCCTTATAGGATACACATGAATGAACATTAATTCATGTGTATCCTATAAGATTACTCGTGTATTAAACCTATTTAGGGCATTGCCAGCCACAAACTGCCTCTTTTAGCAACTATTTCTACGGGGTTTATTAATTTGTTGAGGTTTGATGGAGAAATTGTATGGATATTTGTAGAACACTCGCCGTTGTTGTGTCTTCTTGACCAACAACTATACAGGGGAAATATAATTAATTAAATAATCGTTCTATTGCTTGTTGTTGGTGAGGAAGATACAATAACGGCGGTGGAAGATCAAGAAAGGGGAAAAGAGAAACTTATATTTGCTTGAGAATATTTAATTAAAATCTCCATTGATTTATGCTGATGTTAATAACAGCAACGACAAAAGAAACAATACTTAAATTAACTTTATGCTTAAAACCCTTCTTACTTTCTTGATTTTATTGTCTCTAATCAAAATTTCATACGCACAAAATAAATCTGATAAAATTGTTTTTGTAGTTGACTCAATATACGTGCAGAATGACCCTGAAGAAGGAGATAATATCAATCAAACAGATGTTTCGGATTTAAAAGTGATAAAAAATAAAGACTCACTAAAAGCTTTAGGACTAGAAAAATTTGACGGTGTAACCTATATTTTCACAAAAGCTTACAGAGAAAGAAGCGAGCAGCAAAAACAAATTCCATCCACAAAACAAATGATCAAAAACAATGGTGTGTTTGAGCTTAATGGAAATACTTACAATGGTAAATTCATTGATTATTACTACAGTGGGAAAAAGAAATCAGAAGGTACACTTAAAAATGGAGTGATAGATGGAGATATTATCATGTATTATCAAAACGGTAAAATTAAAATTAAAAGACATTACCATCCTGGCGGAGTTAAAGACGGAAAAGAGGTATTGTACTTTGAGGATGGAACACCAATGCAACAAGGGGCATATGTAAATGGAAAAGAGGATGGGGTTTGGGAATCATATTTTCCTAATGGGCAAATTAAAATGAGAACTAATTACAAGAACGGAGAACTTGTTGATACTGGTGCAATCTATTACTCGACAGGCAAGTTAAAACAAAAGGTACTAATGAAAAAGGGAAAAGCAGTTTCTGATCCGATACACGAAAAAATAGATAACCTCATAGCAAAAAGCAAGGATAGCAATGAAGAAGGAGATATGAAATCTGCAATAAAGTATTGTTCTAAGGCAATAGAATTAGACAGTTCATATGCAGATGCTTATTTTTACATAGGGACAATGAAGTTGAATGATTTGAAATTTGATGATGCGATTACAGATTTTAATAAAGCCTTAGAATTAGAGCCCTTTATGGATAGAGCCTTGGCTAACAGGGCTGTTGCAAGAGTTAGAAAGTATCAATTTAGTAATAGCAGAACAATATCTAAAAATAGTCAAGTTACTGTTTTAGCATCTAAAGACAAAGTTCCATTACCTGAAGAAGAACGGGAAAAGATATGTAGCGATTTACAAAAGGTGGTTTCGTTAGGTATCAAATTAGGATTGATTCAAGAAATGATAAAAGATTATTGTACTGGGAATAGTAATAATTGATTGAACTACCCTGCTCTCAGCTATTTCGCGTCAAACTTGCTACAATCTACAATGGCTAGTGCGTTTCGCGCGTTCATTCGCTAAGGTTATATCTACCTTATGTATGTCTTGGCCTAGTTCATGAATCTACAGATGCAAGATACATATCACCTACCCAAAATAAAAAAGCCCCTCATCAGTGTTACCTAATGAGGGGCTTTGTATAAAAGAGTAATAGCTTATTCTACAATTATAGCGCCTTCTACCAATACCGTTGCTTTGTTGTTAAGTACTTCTACAAAACCACTTTGAATGGTATAATTCTCGAAAGTAGATTTATCTTTCAGAATCTTAAGGTTGCCCTTAGACAAAGCACTGACCAAGGGCGCATGCTTTTCTAATACTTCAAACAAACCATCGATTCCAGGAAGCTGTACACCATATACAGACCCACTGAATATCTTTTTATCAGGTGTTAATATTTCTAACGTCATAATCTTATTACTTAAAATTAGCAACTAGCTAATCCCCCTTTAGGGGACAAGGGTTATGCTTTTGCTTGAGCAATCATTTTCTTACCCTTTTCAATAGCATCTTCCAATGTACCTACAAGGTTGAATGCTGCTTCTGGATATTCATCTACTTCACCATCCATGATAGAATTGAATCCGCGGATAGTATCTTCGATGCTTACAAATACACCTTTTAAACCAGTGAACTGCTCGGCCACGTGGAAAGGTTGTGACAAGAAACGTTGTACTTTTCTTGCACGAGAAACAGTCATTTTATCTTCATCGCTCAACTCATCCATTCCCAAGATAGCGATGATGTCTTGCAATTCCTTGTAACGTTGTAAAATTAACTTAACACGGTTTGCTGTATCGTAATGGTCGTTACCAACGATAGCCGCAGTAAGGATACGAGAAGTAGAATCCAAAGGATCCACCGCAGGATAGATACCCAAATCGGCAATTTTACGACTCAATACCGTAGTAGCATCCAAGTGAGCGAAAGTAGTTGCAGGAGCCGGATCGGTCAAATCATCCGCAGGTACGTAAACCGCTTGTACGGAAGTGATAGAACCATTTTTAGTTGAAGTGATACGCTCTTGCATCAATCCCATTTCGGTAGCCAATGTTGGTTGATAACCCACCGCAGAGGGCATACGACCCAACAAAGCCGATACCTCAGAACCAGCCTGAGTGAAACGGAAGATATTATCTACGAAGAATAAGATGTCCTTTCCTTTGCCAGTTCCATCACCATCACGGAAATATTCAGCTACAGTCAAACCACTCAAGGCAACACGAGCACGCGCACCAGGAGGTTCGTTCATTTGTCCGAATACGAAAGTTGCTTTACTTTCTTTCAATCCTTCCAAATCAACCTTGCTCAAATCCCATCCGCCTTCTTCCATGCTGTGTTTGAAGTTGTCACCATAGTTCATGATGCCTGCTTCAATCATTTCACGCAACAAGTCATTACCTTCACGAGTACGTTCACCCACACCAGCAAACACAGATAGACCACCGTGTCCCTTAGCGATATTGTTAATCAATTCTTGAATCAATACTGTTTTACCCACACCAGCACCACCAAACAAACCAATCTTACCACCCTTTGCATAAGGTTCAATCAAGTCGATTACTTTAATACCTGTAAAAAGGATTTCAGTTGCAGTACTTAAATCCTCGAACAATGGAGGTTTGTTGTGAATCGGTCTGCCACCAACTTTACTTAACTGTGGTAAGCCATCAATTGCATCACCAGTTACATTGAAAAGACGACCATTAATGTCTGGACCAACAGGCATCGCAATTGGTCTGCCTGTATCAATTACAGGAATGCCACGCACTAAACCCTCAGTACCTTCCATCGCGATGGTACGTACACTATCCTCTCCGAGGTGTTGTTGAACTTCAAGAATTAACTTGTCGCCATTTTCTTTGGTTATTTCCAAAGCATTATAGATGTCAGGTAATGCCCCTTCATTTGGGAAATGCACATCTACTACCGCACCGATAACTTGTTTGATCTTACCTACAGAAGCCATAATTAGTAAGTTTTGCTAAAATTTGTTAAGATGAAATTGATTTGAAGCCTTCATCAATGGGCTTTTTTTTAATTCGGCTGCAAAAGTAAGGGTATGTGGTTAATAAGCAAATTGAAAATAAATCTAAATTGATATTTTAAAACAATCCTGCAACTTCGCAGCCTATGGCACTCATATTAAGTATTGACTCTGCATTGGAAACTGCTACTATTTGTCTTTCAAAAGATGGTGTAATCATAGGGGCAGAAACAAATAATGATCCTAAGAGTCATGGAGCTTTCTTGCAGCCTGCAATCAGTAGGTTGTTTTCTGCTAACAATTTAAATATTACCTTAATTGATGCCGTTGCGGTTGTTAATGGTCCCGGTAGTTATACGGGTCTGCGCGTAGGACTAGCTTCCGCAAAAGGATTGTGTTATGCGTTAGATAAGCCATTAATCACAATAAATACCTTAGAGGTTTTGGCACTTTCTGCTATCAACTTATTGAAAGAGAATAATTCAATAGGTGACAACTATCTATTTTGCCCTTTGATAGATGCCAGACGGATGGAGGTGTTTACTGCTGTCTATGATGTAAACCTCAAAGAAATAGTATCCCCCAAAGCACTTATACTAGATACCAATTCCTTTGCAAATGAATTAGAAGCCAATAAAATAGTTTTCTCCGGTAATGGGCACACTAAATTTAAAGAGGTTCTCTCTCATCCCAACGCCATTTTTGTGGAGACAATAAATAATACAGAAGCGATTATATCAATTGCAGAAAATTTATTAATTGAGAAAAAATTCTCAAATCTTGCGTATAGTGTGCCTTTTTACGTAAAAGATGTGTTTTTTGCAGAGAAGAGTAAAATTTAAGCCGTATAATTGCTTATTTTAAATAATTATTCTACTCATTTATTTAAATATTATATTTTTATTCGATTATAACTAATTAACAAGCAAGCAAAAATTATGGCACAATCAAATTCTACATTATCATTATCCAACGGGGATGTCGCGATTAAGGTAGATCTTATTCAGCTGAAAAAAAGTGCAGCCATCCTTAGGGCACTGAATCATAAATTGAGGCAGCAGATTATCAGGCTTCTCAATGAATCGAAGAAAATGACGGTAACTGAAATCTATGTAAAACTTCGGTTAGAGCAATCCGTAGCATCGCAACATCTGGCAATATTGCGAATAGCACAGTTGGTTACTACTAAGCGGGATGGTAAATTCATCTTTTATTCTGTTAATTATGAAAGAATAGATGAGATAAATAAATTTATTATTGATTTAGTTGGATAGTTTATGTTTATCAAACAGTTGTATACTAATTGTCTCAGCGAGTATGCTTACTACATAGAAAGTAATGGAGAAGCCGCTATTGTTGATCCATTGAGAGATGTGGACGTTTATCTGAACCTTGCTAAAGAAAGAGGTGCAAGTATTAAATATATTCTCGAAACACACTTTCATGCGGACTTTGTGAGTGGACATCTTGATTTGGCATCTGCCACAGGCGCTACAATAATATATGGTCCGGATACTAAAACTAAATTCAAAGTACACGTTGCCAAAGATGGAGAAGTGTTCAAGCTTGGAGGCAGTAGCATAGAATTGGTTCACACACCCGGACACACACTAGAAAGTAGTTGCTATCTTCTGAAAGATGAATCAGGAAAAGCACAAGCTATTTTTACAGGAGATACCTTATTTATAGGTGATGTTGGTCGTCCCGATCTTGCTCAGAATGCTGATATTACCATGAGCGAGCTTGCTGGTATCCTGTATCAGAGTATCCAGTCAAAAATTATTACCCTCAGTGATGACGTAGTTGTATATCCTGGTCATGGAGCTGGAAGTAGTTGCGGTAAGAACCTGAGTAAAGAAAGAGCAAGTACTATTGGTCAGGAGAAAGAGACAAATTATGCACTCCAATCGCAAACGAAAGAAGCGTTCATAAAAGCAGTTACAACAGGATTAGCAACACCACCAAAATATTTTCCATTGAATGCACAGATAAATAAAGAAGGATACGAAAGTTTGAATGCTATTTTAGAAAAGGGGATGCAGCAATTGTCTGTAGATGCCTTCAAGCAAAAAGCAAAAGAGGATAATGCCATAATATTAGATACACGACCTGCTTCTAGTTTTGTGGAAGGTTTTATTCCTAGTTCAATATTTATTGGGCTTGAAGGCCGTTTTGCAGAATGGGCTGCCAATTTGATATCATTCGATAAAACTATTTTGTTGGTTACAGAAACTGGCAAAGAACAGGAAACTATTACTAGATTAGCAAGGGTTGGTTTTGACAAGATGGGTGGGTATCTGGATGGAGGTTATGAAGATTGGAAAAATGCTGGTGAACAAATAGATATGCTGATTGATGTAGAGGCTGATGAGTTGGCGATGGACATTTCATTTGATGATAATCTGGTTGTATTGGATGTGAGAAAGGAGTTGGAATATGATAATGGTCATTTGCAACAGTCAATGAACATTCCTCTAGATGAATTGATTGATCCAGGAACACTTGCCGATTTTGATGAACATCACAATATATATGTTAATTGTGGGGGAGGTTACAGGAGTGTTATCGCCTGTTCTATTTTAAAACAACAAGGGATTCATAATCTGAGAAATGTTGTTGGTGGATGGGACGCTATCAGTAAGCTGAGTGATAAATTTAGTATTGCAAAGACGGAAGCTACTTTTTCATAGATTCAAAAGGGTAGTAATAGATAAAATAAAAGAGGGTTGAACAATTGTTCAACCCTCTTTTATTTTATCTATTCTGAAACTATTTAAGAAGTTCACAGGGTTTCAAGCCTGTATGTTTTTTAAATGCCGCCGAAAAATGTGATATTGAAGAGTATCCCAATGCTTCAGATACATCCGTTACGCTTAATCCTTTTTCGTAAAGGAGATATTTACCATGTTCCATTCTTTGTTGTTGAAAGAAGTCGAAGATAGTTGTCCCAAACAGTTCCCTAAAACCTTGCTTTACATAGCATTCATTCATAGCTACTTTTCTGCTCAGTTCTCTAATAGTTATTGGATTGCCAATATGCTCTAATAAGATCTCCCTAGCTTTATATATACCCTCTCTGCTGCGTTCATCATTTAGAAACTTGCAAGTAAATCCTTCTTGCTTCTCTTCAATCAAACAATCAAGGCTATATAATAGAAGTTCTTGAATCTTTGCATTAATAAAAATATTCTCTAAAGCACCCGTATAACTATGATTAAGTATAGCATCTAGTACGTTCCTTTTTTTGCCACATATAGGAAAGGTCTTAGTGAATGCCTCTGTATGTTTAAAGGCAAGAACTTCGTCTTTCTTATTCTTAAGTTTTGTATTATTTGTGAACTGACTAAGGAATGTGTTTGAAAAATGGAAATTAAATGTATCAACTGTCATTTGCTTGCCATTACAATCTGTAGGCTGGTTTTTGCAACTAGCGCAACTTTTTTCATAACAATATCTATTGCCTGTGATACAAAAGCGCAATTCTATATAGTTATTTTCTGGGTTCTTTATATCATAATGGTAACGCATCATTCCTGATTCATCTGAAACCCATTCATGTTGAGCAAAATATCTGTTGATATTGTAGTTAATTGAGCCTGGAATCTGCTGTTCTTTATGGTAAACGACATCCATACTTGGTTCTATACCTGCGCGATGTGCTAATTGTAAGATATCTCTAAACTGGGGCATTTTGAAAATGTTTGTATATGCAAATATAAACTTGCAAAAACGTATTTGAAATTAAATACAATTTTTATTGCCAAAAAATGACAATACTGGAGGTCTATTTAAGTTCTGTGAGTGAATTCTTATTTTGAAAGGCTCTTTTGAAAAGATAAACTCAATCTATTTATTTCAATTTTCCTTTCTTTTTCTTAATAACTACCTGCTTTACCCACAGTTTTCCACACTTGTCCACAGGTTATGCACTGAAAATTAGTGTCTGAAATTTGCAAAATCTCTTCAAACGCAATACAGTATTGAGTTTAACCTCTAAAATCCCTGTGGATAAATAGAAAATGCCAAAATGATGTTTGTTTGTGGGAAAAAGTGTTATTTTGTGTCATTAAGTGGTAATAATCAACTTTAATTAACACAAATGGCATTTTTTCACGGTGAATATGAGGCAACAATAGATGCGAAGGGTCGCTTCTTGCTGCCTGGTGCCCTGAAAAAGCAGTTTGAAGAAGGTGAAAATAAGTTTATGCTTGCCCGTGGATTCGAAAAGTGCGTTACCCTTTACCCAATGAAAACATGGGAAAGCATCATGGAGAAATTTAAGAAGCTAAACCAGTTCGATAATAAAGTAAGAGAATTTACCCGTTTGTTTTTGGGTGGTGCCACCGAAATAGAATTGGACAGTGCAGGAAGAATGTTGATGCCTGCTACCTTAAAAGAATATGCATCCATCGCCAAAGATGTAACCATTAACGCAGTGATTGACCGTTTTGAAATATGGGATTCAACCAAATATAAACGATTGTTTGAGGAAGTTTCGCCTAAAGAATTCAGCGATCTGGCCAATGAAGTGATGTCGGGAATTCAATAAAAAATTTGAAAGGGTTTATTGTCTGATTGAATAAAGAATAAAATAATGGCAGAGAATGATTCAATAGATAATACAAGCGACACCGTGTATCATGTTCCGGTTTTGTTTAATGAGGTGTTGGAGGGACTAGATATAAAGAAGGAAGGAGTGTATGTGGATTGTACGTTTGGTGGTGGCGGACATAGCCGAGGGATTATTGACAGTTTGAGTGAAAAGGGTAAACTGGTAGCTTTTGATCAGGATGCAGATGCGGTTAAAAACATACCAAAGGATGAACGGGTATTGTTTGTGCCGCAGAACTTCAGATACATTCAACGCTTTTTGAGGTTATATAAAATAGGTCAGGTAGATGGGGTGCTGGCAGATCTTGGCGTGAGTAGCCACCAGTTTGATGAAGGCGACCGGGGGTTTTCGATACGGTTTGATGGCCCGCTGGATATGCGGATGGATCAAAGGGAAACACTGACAGCAGCAAGCATCATTGCCAATTATAGCGAGGGGAAACTGCATTTGTTGTTCGAGCAGTTTGGAGAGGTGAGTAACTCTAAAACACTGGCAAAGCATATTGTAGACGCCAGAAAACAGACACAAGTACAAACCATCCTTCAGTTTAAAGCGATGATTGCACCGGTGGTAAAAGGGAATCCTAATAAATACCTAGCCCAGGTGTTTCAGGCATTACGGATTGAGGTAAACGGCGAGATGGAAGTGCTGAAAGAGATGTTGTTGCAACTGAATGAAGTAGTAAAAGTGGGCGGACGAGTGGCAATCATCACCTTTCATTCCTTGGAGGACAGACTAGTGAAGCAGTTCTTTAAAAATGGAAGTTTCGAAGAAGAAATAGACGACAATCCTTTCATTCAAACGATAAAAGAACAGAAGTGGCGCTTGATTAATAAGAAACCAATCACAGCAACGGACAAAGAATTGAAGGTGAATAAGCGGAGTAGAAGCGCAAAGCTGAGAGTAGCGGAGAAGTTATGAGTGAAAGATTGTAAGTGAAAAGATAAAAAATGGCAGAGCAAGTAGAAAATATTAAAAAGAAAGGTACCAAGGGAAAGCGGCTAAAGGGTGTCGGGGACTTTTTGTCGGAAGGAAGCTGGATTACTAAAAACCTGAATTTCTTCTTGTTCTTGGCTTTAGTAGCGGTTGTTTATATAGCTAACGGACACATGGCAGATAAAACAATCCGAAATATCAATAAGACCCAACAGGAAATAAAGGATTTGCAATACGAATATAAAACGGTGAAAAGCGAGGTAATGTATAAAAGCGAGGAAGCTCAAGTGGAGAAAGCTGCAGCACCCTTAGGGTTGAAGATTACGAAAGACGTACCGCAACGGTTGCAATTGGAGAAGTGAGGAGAGTAATAAGTTGTACGTTATACGTTATTGAAAAACGAATGTAAACCTTACAACATATATCATACAATGTACAACTTAAAACGTACTACTAGAAAACAATGGAAGTAAAAAAGGACATATTATGGAGGGTTTATCTCAGCTACATCTTTGTTGTAGTGATATGTCTTTTCATTTTTGGTAAAGCCGTTTACATACAGCAGTTTCAGGGGCATTATTGGAGGAGTATGAGTGATAGTCTTCACCAGAAGATTGAAAATGTAGAAGCCGAAAGGGGAACCATTTATAGTGAAGATGGTAAAATGCTTAGTACAAGTATTCCACAATTTGATATTTATATAGACTTTGCTGCTGATGGATTGAGAGAAAAAAGTGGGGTACGTTTCAGGGAAAATCTGGATAGCTTGAGCCTTTGCTTAGCAAATCTTTTCCAAGACAACACTGCAAATGAATACAAGAAGATGTTGTTGTATGGCTTTAAAACTAGAGACCGAGCATTTTTGTTTCGTAAGAATGTAAACTATCGCCAGTATCAGGAATTAAAGACATTTCCTTTGATAAAATTGGGAAGAAACAAGAGTGGTTTTGTATTTACCAATCGGACTATCCGCCTGAATCCATACAAACTATTTGCTTACAGAACCATTGGTTTGGATAGAGATTCGGGTAAAGGTCAGAAAGTTGGGTTAGAACAAACTTATGATACTTTATTAAAGGGAACTAGTGGCAAAAGGTTGGTGAGATATATTGCTGGTGGTGTAAGTGTTCCTGTTGATGATTATCAGATTGAGCCAGAGAACGGGAAAGACATCGTAACTACCCTTGATGTGTTTATTCAGGAAGTAACGGAGAATGCTTTGATGAAGATGATGGTTAATAATGAGGCAGAACATGGTTGTGCCATCGTAATTGAAACTAAGTCTGGGAAAGTAAAAGCAATTGCTAATCTTGGTAAGTACTTGACTAAGAAAGACGGAAGGGATACAAGCTTCTATACCGAAGATTTTAACTATGCAATCAGTCCCTCCGAGCCTGGTTCAACTTTTAAGTTAGCTACCATGATGAGCTTACTGGAAGATAAAAAAATTACCCTGGAAAGTCAGGTGAATTTGAATGGAGGCATCTGGCAAATAAACGGACAAACCGTTTTTGATTCTGAAAAGCATGGTCGTATGTTAGTTTCAGCGAAGCAAGCTTTTGAGCTTAGTAGTAATGTGGGACTGGCAAAAATGGCTTGGACGGGTTACAGTAGCAACCCGACACAGTTCATAAAACGTCTTCATCAAATGCACATGGATACCCTCACAGGGCTAGATATTACGGGTGAGCGTTGGCCAATTATTCATAAACCAGGTACTAAATATTGGAATGCAAACACATTACCTTGGATGGCTTTTGGCTATAACATTGAGGTAACTCCCCTGCAAACGGCAACATTTTACAATGCGGTGGCAAATGATGGTAAAATGATGCGTCCTTATTTATTAAGTGCAGTTAAAGACGAAGGAGAGGTGATAGATGCTCGTGAACCTTATGCAGCCATCGATAAAATATGTAGCGACCAAACTATTAAGGATCTACATGCTTGCTTGGAGGGCGTTTGTACAGAAGGAACTGCGGCCCAATTATTTAAAAACAACCCTTATAAAGTGGCTGGTAAGACAGGTACTGCCTTAGTTGCGAACGGTAGTCACGGTTATGCAGATGGAATTTACCAAAGCTCTTTTGCTGGCTACTTTCCTGCCGACAATCCCCAGTACACCTGTGTTGTTGTAATCAAAAATAAGCCTCATGCCCTACATTTCTATGGTGCAGAAGTAGCTGGTCCTGTTTTCAAAGAGATAGCCGATAGGTTATACACTACTTATGTGCGTCAAAATAATTATCAGCCTAAACTAGTTAAGCCTGATAGTAGCTTATTTAGTTATGTAGGATTGAAACAAGAAATAAAGAAGATAGCAAGCACCATTCAGCTTCCTTTTAAAGATAATGATGGAAAAGAAGATGTGATGGTGAGTATGGACGGGAATAGAAATCAGGTTTCTTTTTCTGAAAGAATGATAGGTAATTCATCTATGCCCTCCCTTAGAGGAATGGGTTTGAAGGATGCGGTGGTTTTATGCGAGGGAATGGGTTTGAAGGTGAAGGTTAAGGGGCGTGGCAGGGTAAATAATCAATCAATAGCGGCAGGTCAATTTATTGCTCACGGACAAGAACTAACAGTTGAACTAAACTAATATGCAAACACTACAAAACATATTATACAAAGTGCGTTTGCAGCAGGTGGTGGGAAACACAGCTATTGAAGTGTCGTCCATTGCCATAGATAGTCGTAAGGTAGAAAAAAGTTCGGTATTTGTTGCCATCAATGGGGTGCAAAGCAATGGTCATTTGTTCATAGATAAGGCAATTGAGGCAGGTGCAGTGGCTATTGTTTGCGAAACAATTCCTTCCATTATCCAAGAAAATATTACTTATATCGAAGTAAAAGATTCTAGCGAGGCTATTGCTATGATGGCACATCAATTTTATGGTGAGCCTTCTAAGAAGGTAAAATTAGTAGGTGTTACGGGTACAAATGGCAAGACTACCATCGCTACGTTGCTCTTTAAATTGTTCAATCAGTTGGGTTATAGTTGTGGATTAATCAGTACGGTGCAAAATCAGATTGGAACAACTATTATTCCTGCTACACATACCACCCCCGATGCGGTTAGTTTAAATAAGTTGTTGGCTCAGATGGTAAATGAGGGTTGTACCCACATTTTCATGGAATGTAGCAGCCACGCCATCCATCAAAAAAGGATTGCTGGGTTGCAGTTTACGGGGGCTTTGTTCAGTAATATCACACATGATCACCTGGATTATCATAAAACCTTCGATGAATATATTAAGGTGAAGAAGAAGTTCTTTGACGATTTGCCTTCCACCGCTTTCGCCATCACCAATGCCGATGATAAACGCGGGATGGTGATGTTGCAGAACACGAATGCCAAGAAGTACGCTTATAGTCTCAAGACACTTGCCGATTTCAAAGGTAAAATCTTGGATAATGCGCTCACCGGTTTGCAAATGATTGTAAATGAGACCGAGGTTCACTTTAGATTAATTGGTGAATTCAATGCCTATAACCTACTAGCAGTCTATGGTGCAGCTATTTGTTTGGGAGAGGACAAGTACCAGGTTCTAACTGCCTTAAGTATGCTTACTGGTGCCGAGGGAAGGTTTGATTATATCGTTAGTAACCGCCAAATCATTGGGATTATTGATTATGCCCACACGCCTGACGCTTTGGAGAATGTGTTGAGCACCATCAAGAAGTTGAGAAAGGGTTATGAGCAGATAATTACGGTAGTGGGTTGTGGTGGCGACAGGGACAAGACCAAAAGACCCATTATGGCACAGACTGCTTGCAACCTGAGCGACAAGGTGATTCTTACAAGCGATAACCCTAGAAGCGAAGAGATTAGTGATATTTTGAAAGATATGGAAACAGGGTTGGATAGTGCGGCTAAAAGAAAATACATCTCCATTTCTGATCGAAAAGAGGCGATTAAAACAGCGGTTAGTCTGGCTAAAGAAGAAGACATCATCCTGGTTGCAGGAAAGGGGCATGAGAAATACCAAGACATCAAGGGAACTAAATATCCATTTGATGACAAGGCGGTATTGTTGGAAGTTTTAGAAATGTTGGGAAAGTAGAACAGTTATGAGTTATGAATTATAAGTTATGAGTTTAAAGCAAAGAACTCATTCTTAATTCTTAAAAACTCATAATTCATAACTTATAACTCATAACTTATAATTAAAAAGATGGTTTATTACTTTTTTTATTGGTTACATCAACAATCGCACATTTCTGGTGCGGGGATGTTTCAATATATCACGTTCAGGGCGGCGTTGGCAATCATTTTTTCGCTAATAATCACCACAGTTTTCGGTAAAAAGGTGATTCTGCTTCTTCAAAAGAAGCAAATAGGGGAAAGTGTACGTGAACTTGGTTTGGCTGGTGAGAACCTTAAAAAAGGAACCCCCACCATGGGTGGTATCATCATTTTGATGGGCATACTAATCCCCACTTTATTGTTTGCAAACCTGCACAAAACCTATATCCGGTTAATGATTTTAACCACTGTATGGCTTGGTGTGATTGGGTTTATCGATGATTATTTGAAGATATCCGCTAGAAAAAAAGCTTTAGCCAATGGCGGAACATACAAGAAGAAAGATAGCGATGGATTGGCTGGTAACTTCAAAATATTTGGTCAGGTAGGGCTAGGAATCATCATAGGAAGCACTTTATACTTTGCTAAAAGTGTGGAAGTACAACGTGAAATCTATACTCCTCAGCATGTAATTGCAGATTCTGTCCTTCAAAAAGGGGAGAAGTTCGTTGGCGATACTATAAGGATTTATGATGGAAAAGCACACCACTTTGCACGTGTTAGAACGCCCATTACCACCATTCCTTTTGTAAAGAATCACGAATTCAATTATAGTAAATTGATCAGTTGGATGGGTCCTGAAGCAGAAAAGTTCACTTGGCTTATCTACATTCTAGCTGTCACCTTTATTATCACAGCGGTATCTAATGGTGCCAATCTTACAGATGGATTAGATGGTCTTGCAGCTGGTGTAAGTGCCTTGATAGGTATTTGTTTGGGCGTTTTTGTCTACGTAAGTAGCAATATCCGTTTTGCCGAATACCTCAATATTATGTACATCCCCAACTCGGCCGAATTAAGCGTATTCATTGGGGCTTTTGTAGGGTCTTGCATCGGGTTTTTGTGGTACAACGCTTTCCCAGCACAGGTTTTCATGGGCGATACAGGTAGTTTGGCTTTGGGAGGAATCATTGCTTCTCTCGCAATCATCGTTCGTAAAGAATTGTTGATACCTATCTTCTGTGCCATCTTTCTGGTAGAAAATTTAAGTGTAATTATTCAGGTTAGTTACTTCAAATACACCAAGAAAAAGTATGGTGAGGGACGAAGAATCTTCTTGATGAGTCCATTGCATCATCATTATCAAAAAAAGGGTTTCCATGAAAGTAAAATAGCAGTTAGGTTTTGGATTGTGACGCTGATTTGTGTGGTGTTTTCAATTATTACACTGAAAATCAGGTAGGAAAGGGGCATTTAAATCATCAGGAAAATGATTTTAATGAACAGGAAAACAGTTTTAATGATGATTAAAATGATTTTAATGAACAGGAAAATAAATTTAATGATGATTAAAATAACTTTAATGTAGAGTAAAATCATTTTACTCATGATTAATACGAATTTACTCATGATTAAAACGAATTTAATCATAAGTAAAACGAATATAATGATGATTAAAATAGGGTTTCTTAGTATAGAAGTAGCAATTGAAATCCCTCCAAGTAGAAAATAAAAGTTGACACAGAGGATCTAAGGGACAAAAAGGAGCATAAAGAAAGAAAAATGGAAGAGAAAGTAATACATATTGAAAATGAGCTTAGCGCTGCTTCGAGCCTTAATGGCGTAGTGGTAAAAAGCCATCATTTGATTGTATTAGGTGGTGGAGAAAGTGGCGTAGGTGCAGCATTATTGGGTAAGAAGAATGGTTATAGCGTTTTTTTGAGTGATGGTGGTGTATTAAAGGAAGGATATAAAAGGGAATTGCTAGAAAATGGGATTGATTTTGAAGAAGGTGGTCACACAGAAGCAACCGTTTTGTCGGCGGATGAGGTAGTGAAAAGCCCTGGGATACCCGAAAAGAATGAACTGGTAAAAAAGATAAGGGCTAAGGGGATAAAGGTGATTAGCGAGATAGAACTGGCGTACCGTTTTAAGGGAGATGCGACCATTATCGCCATCACGGGGAGCAATGGCAAGAGCACTACAACGAGTTTGATATACCATATCTGCAAAAAGGCAGGGTTGGATTGTGCCTTGGTTGGAAACATTGGTTATTCGTTTGCAAAACAGGTTGCAGAAGACCCAAAAGCGTTGTATGTGGCAGAAATAAGTTCTTTTCAGTTGGATGACATCGATCAATTCAGACCCAATGTGGCGTTGTTGCTCAACATCACCGAAGATCATCTGGATAGATATGAGTATAAGTTCGAAAATTACATCAACAGTAAGTTCAGAATAATAGAAAACATGACGGTAGACGATACTTTCATTTACTGTGATGACGATGAAGTAATAAAAAGTAAACTAGATACACTCACAATAAATACAAACAAGCTCCCATTCTCGATGAAGCACGAAGTAAAAAAAGGCGGTCACATGACAGGAGATCAAATCCTCCTACGCATTCAAGAAGAACGCGTAAGTATGAGCATTTATGATTTCGCAATTAAAGGTAAACACAACATCTACAACACTATGGCAGCGGGTATTGCAGCATGTACAATCGGTATCAGAAAAGAGATGATACGCGAATCTGTTGGTGACTTCCAAGGGTTGGAACACCGTGCAGAACACGTTGCAACCATACGTGGAGTGGAGTTTATCAACGACAGTAAGGCTACCAATGTAAACAGTACCTGGTATGCTTTGGAAAGTCAGGATCGACAAGTGGTGTTGATTTTGGGCGGTCAAGACAAGGGGAATGATTACAGTATCCTCGACGAATTGGTGAAGGAAAAAGTGAAAGCAATTGTGTGTATTGGGAAAGATAGCAGCAAGATTGTGAAGCATTTTAAGGATATCGTACCTGCTATCCGTGAAACGAGTGATATTGAAACCTGTGTACGTGCGTGTTTTAAGATGGCAACGAAGGGAGACGTTGTCTTGTTGAGTCCCGCTTGTGCAAGTTTCGATTTATTCAAAAACTACGAAGAAAGAGGAAGACTATTTAAGGCAGCAGTAAGAGAGCTTTAGAGCAAATTGATAATGGATAATTGACAATTAATACCCGCAAACTGTCAATTATCAATTATTAATTATCAATTAAATAATTATGACAGATACTTTATTCTCACAGATGCCCACCATACAGGGGATGCGCAGCCAACTGGCACTGCGGACGCGTGGAGACAAGTTTATCTGGGCAATTGTGGTGTTGTTGGCGTTGATATCTGTGATGGTGGTGTATAGTGCCACGGGTTCGCTTGCCTACAAGATGAATAAAGGAAATACAGAGATTTACCTTTTCAAGCAACTGGCATTTATGATGCTAGGCTTGTTTGGTATCTATTTTTTACACCGGGTTAACTATAGTATTTATAGCAAAGTAGCGTCGATATTATTTCTTGCAGCTATCCCCTTGTTGATTTATACCTTGTTTTTTGGAGCTAAAATAAATGAAGGGAGCAGGTGGATACGTTTACCAATAATCAATATGACGGTGCAGACGAGTGACTTCGCAAGACTCGCTTTGTTCATGTATGTATCGAGGGTTTTGAGTAGAAAACAAGAGGTTATAAAGAAGTTTAAAGAAGGATTTTTGCCCATCATCGTGCCTGTAGCGGTCATTTGTGTGTTGATTGCGCCTGCAAACCTCTCTACTGCATTACTAACAGGGGCTACTTCATTGTTGCTGATGTTTATTGGACGCGTAAGCTTCAAACATATTTTATTAGCCATTGGCGTTGCGGCAATACCAATTGGGTTATTGATTTCAGTGGCAGTTTTAACACATAAAAACAAGCCTGACACAGAATTGGTGGGGGAAAATGTGAAGGAAGAGAAGTCGAAGGGACTAATGGTGAGGGCTGGTACATGGATAAAGAGGGTGCAAGACTTTATATATGCAAAAAATGAGGATGTGCCGTATCAGGTGCAACAATCAAAGATAGCTATTGCAAATGGAGGAGTCTTAGTAGGACTTGGTCCTGGCAATAGCAGACAAAGAAACTTCTTACCACACTGTTATTCCGACTTTATATATGCCATCATCATTGAGGAATATGGTTTGTTGGGAGGGGCATTTATAATGATTGTCTACTTAGTTTTCTTGTTCAGGGGTATACGTATTTTTAGGAAATGTCCTTATGCTTTTGGGGCTTTTTTAGCGTTGGGACTCAGTTTTACATTAGTAATTCAAGCCCTGGCAAACATGGCAGTGTCGGTAAATATTGTACCAGTAACGGGTGTAACGCTGCCCTTGGTGAGTATGGGGGGTAGTTCGTTTCTGTTTACGTGTATGTCCATCGGGATTATATTAAGCGTAGCGAGAAACGTAGAAATAACAGAAGGAAAGGTGGAACCGGAGAGTGTTTTGGGAGAGAACCCCTCCGCCCCTGAAGGAGGAATCCTTCCGTCCCTAAAGGGAAACTAGGTCGATGATTAGGAGAAAGAGACGTAAACTTTAAGATTGAAAATGCAAGAAGATAAAAATAGTTCGGGTGTTTCAAGTCTCCCTTTAGGGACGGAAGGGTTACGTGTAGTTATTGCAGGTGGTGGAACGGGTGGACATATTTTTCCGGCAATAGCAATTGCCAATGCGATTAAAAAGATAAATCCTTTAGTAGAAATGCTGTTTATCGGGGCAAAAGGAAAGATGGAAATGGAAAAAGTACCGCAAGCGGGATACGAGATTAAAGGATTGACGATAGCGGGTTTTAATAGGAGTTCTTTGATTAAAAATATGGGTCTTCCTTTCAAATTGATTAAAAGCTTTTGGGAGGTTAGGAACATTTTCAAAGCTTATCAACCAACAGTAGTGATTGGTGTGGGCGGCTATTCCACTTTTCCTGTGTTGAAATACGCACAAAGCAAGGGAATTGCCACTTTCATTCATGAAAGCAACTCTTTCGCTGGAAAAAGCAATGTGTTGCTGGGAAAGAAAGCCACTAAAATATTCGTTGCTTCCGATGGAATGGAACAGTTCTTTCCTAAAAGTAAGCTACTTATTACGGGTAATCCGGTGAGAAGTGTTATTGCTGATTCATCCATTAAAAAAGAGGAGGCAATTGCTTTTTTTGGATTGAAACAAGATAAGCAAACGGTATTGATTGTTGGGGGAAGCTTGGGTGCAAAGAGTATGAATGAGGCATTGGTTGGTTCATTGGAAAAGATAGAAAAGGCTGGTTTGCAAATAATCTGGCAAACAGGGAAGACCAACGCAGATAAGTACAAACAAGCTGCAAATGGGAAGGATTTTATCTGGATAAATGAATTTATCACCCGAATGGAGATGGCTTATGCTGCTGCGGATATGGTAATTAGTCGTTCCGGAGCGATGGCGGTTACTGAATTGTGTGTGGTGGGCAAACCTTCCATCTTTGTTCCGTACCCCTTTGCGGCCGAAGATCATCAAACGGCAAATGCAATGGCTTTAGTAGAAAAGAAGGCTGCTTTGTTGGTAAAAGATAGTGAGGTGAATGATAAACTGGTAGATACATTAATTGCTTTATCAACAAATGAAGCATTGAAAAGTGAGTTGAAGACAAACATCAGTTCATTAGCAATCACAAATGCGGATGAAGTGATTGCAAGGGAGATTTTAGGTATTGAAGATTGAATATGATTGATAGAAGGCGAAGCTTTTACGGCGGAAGTTTAAGCTTTTGCGATAAAATAAGAAGCGGTTGGAGTCAATAAGACAAAGGGTTTTAAAGGAATAAATGAAAATATGAACGATAGTAATAAAAATATCAGCTACTTACTAAACTCCCCTTCATGGGATGGGGGTACCATCTATTTCATCGGCATCGGTGGAATAGGGATGAGTGCGTTGGCGAGGTATTTTCATTCCAAAAATTATAAAGTAAGTGGTTATGATAGGACATCCACCGAGCTTACGAGGACTTTGGAGGCGAGTGGGATAGCTATTCATTACGAAGAGAACTTGGATTTAGCTCCTAAAGATGCAAAAGTGATTGTGTATACTCCTGCTATTCCTGTAAATCATGCCGAGTTGGTTTATTATCAGAAAAATGGCTATAAGGTGGTAAAGCGTAGTGACATTTTGCAATGGATTACCGAAAGTTCTTTCAATATATGTGTGGCTGGTACGCATGGCAAAACGACTACTACCACCATGACGGGGCATATTCTCAGACATAGCGGTTATGGTTGTAACGCCTTTTTGGGTGGTATTGCTGCAAACTATCAAACTAACTTCTGGAGCGATATCAACAACGTAGTGGTGGTAGAAGCGGATGAGTATGACAGAAGTTTTTTGAAGTTGACTCCTGATGTCGCCATTATTACAGCAATGGATGCGGACCATTTGGACATCTATGGAACACCCGAGGAGTTTGGTAATGCCTTTATTCAGTTTTCTGAAAAGATAAAAGCGGGTGGGTTGTTAATCAGCAAATATGGACTGAGCAGAACGGCTGAATTTACTGTTAGCAATCACCTCTCCTATAGTTATAATGACAACAGGGCTTCAGTTTATGCAAAGGACATCAAGGTAGTCAATGGTTCTTACTTGTTTGATGTGGTGTTTAAGGGAGAAACGATCAGTGACATCACTTTGAACATGGGTGGTTTGCACAACATAGAAAATGCAGTTGCGGCCATTGGGGTAGCGAAGTATTTGAACATTTCTGATGAAAAGATTAAGGCAGCTGTGGCAGATTTCAAAGGAGTAAAGAGAAGGTTTGAATACATTGTTAAGACAGAAAAGCAAGTATTGATAGATGATTATGCGCATCATCCCGAAGAATTGAGGGCTTTGATAAGTGGTATCAGGAGTTTGTACGGAACAGAGAAGTTGACCCTGATTTTTCAACCGCATCTCTATTCTAGGACAAATGATCAGGCAGCAGAATTTGGGGTTAGTCTGAGTATGGTAGATGAGGTGATTTTGTTACCCATTTATCCTGCAAGAGAATTACCTATTCCCGGTGTGACAAGCGAGATGTTGTTGGATAAAATGACAATTGCCAACAAAAAGGTGTTGGGCAAAAAGGAAATGGTAGAGTGGGTGAAAGCAAATAAACCGGGTTTGATAGTGATGGCAGGTGCAGGAGATATAGATGTGTTGGTGGGGGAAGTGAAGCAAGTGATTAGTGGTTAGTTATTAGTTGTTAGTGGGTTGAGGAATCATTTTATCATTCAAATTATTAAATCATACTTTAAGTTGAACTGGAAGAAAACGATAGTACAGGTTTTATGGCTGCTTTTAGGAGTAGGTGCTATTGTATTGTTCGGTGCGGCGATGATTCAGAAGAATCACAAGGTTCTTGCTGACATAAAAGTAGAGATTACTGGCGCGGATGAGCATCTGTTTATTGATGAAAAAGATGTTAAGGACTTGATTAATGAGCATTCAAATTTAGTGAATAAGAAGGTGAATCAGATTGATTTGAAAGCGATTGAAACTGAACTGGAAAAGACACCTTGGGTGAAGAATGCAGAACTGTTTTTTGATAATAACCAGGTATTACAAGTGAGGATTGAAGAAAGACAACCTGTTGGTAGAGTTTTTACAGCAACAAGTAGTTCTTTTTATGTGGATAGCAGTGGAGTTAGATTGCCTTTGAGTGATAAGCTGAGTGCTAGAGTACCGATGTTCACCAATTTCCCAAGCGACAAGGAAGTGATGGCTTCATCGGACAGTGAATTGCTGAAAGGGGTGGTTGATATTGGCAAGTTCATTACCGCTGATAGCTTTTGGAGGGCACAGATAGAGCAAGTTTACATTACCCCTCAAGGAACATTTGAGTTGACGCCAACTGTTGGCAATCAGACAATCGTTTTTGGTGATGGCGAAGACGTAGAAAGGAAGTTCAATAACCTCTATACTTTTTATAAGAAAGCGTGGTTGCAAAATGGGATAAACACTTACTCAAAACTGGATGTTCGTTTCGAGAATCAGGTGGTAGGAGTAAAGAGAGGAGCCGAAATAAGTGTTGCAGATACTGCAAAAGCAAATGCTGCTATTCAGGCATTGATGATTGGCAAGGCAACAATGTCAACAAAAGCAACTATGCCAGCGAAAGATTCTAGTAGTACATCGAAAGAGAAAGGGAAAAATAATTTGAAAAGTAGTTTAACTCAAAATAATAAAAAGAGAAGTAATCCGTTCTCTATAGTGAAGAAGTCTAGCCCGCTAAAAAATAATTAGATTGACATTGTATAAAAATAAGATTATGAATAACAACGAGTCGCCAATAATTGTAGGATTGGATATTGGAACAACAAAGATTGCCGTAATAGCAGGACGTAAAAATGAGTTTGGCAAACTGGAAATCCTAGGTTTTGGACGCTCGGAAAGTAATGGGGTTCAGCATGGAAAAGTGTTGAATATAGACCATACAATCAAGGCAATTCATCAGGCTATAAAGAACTGTGCTGACAATACACCAGAATTGGAAATCAATGAAGTTTATGTTGGTATTGCAGGGCATCATATAAAAAGTATTCAAACTCGTGGCGATTTAGTGAGACAAGATCCTGAGTTGGAGATTCAGCGTCATGAGATTGAGATGCTTATCAGCAATCAAAAGAAAACTTTTATTCCTGCAGGTGATGAAATTATTGAGGTAATCCCACAAGATTACACAGTAGATAATATCACCAACATCAAAGACCCTATCGGATATAATGGCGTTAAGGTGGGAGCAAACTTCCACATCATTACTGGTGACAGAAATGCGATTAAAAACATTAAACGCGCTATCGATAAGAGTTCTTTGAGTACCAAAGATTTAGTGTTGCAACCGCTTGCAAGTGCGAGTGCTGTAATGTCTGAA